>JAYSZC010000396.1:0-4394 GCA_043738235.1 Lewinellaceae bacterium
GAACTCAGAACGCTCATGCAGCCAAATTTTCAACGGTTTTCGATGCACCCGAAAACCTGTACCTCTTTTTCATAACCACTTTGCCACGGCTATAAATGAAAGTATATATAAAAATAAACCATTTTGAATAAATAATCATGAACAAAACCAAGCATTAACAAAAGAATCATGAAATTTCAAAAAATAAGGGTTGACCGTTTTTCACGATCAACCCTTATAAAATAAACAAATACACAATAAACCAACCGTTTACCTATTCATCGATTCCAGAAACTCCTCGTTGCTGCTGGAGTGCATCATGTGTTTCTTCATGAATTCCATGGCTTCCTCCGGCTTCATATCGGCTAAGTGGTTGCGCAGGATAAACATGCGCGACAGGGTATCCTTGTCGAGCAGCAGGTCTTCGCGACGTGTGCTCGATTTGGTCAGGTCGATGGATGGGTACATACGGCGGTTGGCGAGGTTGCGGTCGAGCTGTAGTTCCATGTTGCCGGTACCTTTAAATTCTTCAAAGATTACCTGGTCCATTTTGGAGCCGGTATCGATCAGTGCAGTAGCCAGGATAGTGAGCGAGCCGCCGTTTTCGATTGCCCGCGCCGCGCCGAAGAACTTTTTCGGTTTTTGCAGGGCCGTCGCTTCCACACCACCGGAGAGTACTTTACCGGAAGCCGGCGCAACGGTGTTGTAGGCACGCGCCATACGGGTGATGGAGTCGAGCAGGATCACCACGTGGTGACCGCATTCGACCATCCGTTTTGCTTTTTCCAGCACGATATTGGCCAGGCGGGCGTGGTTGTCGGCGGTTTCATCAAACGTAGATGCCACCACTTCGGCTTTTACGCTGCGGCGCATATCTGTCACCTCCTCGGGGCGCTCGTCGATCAGGAGCACGATCACGTAACATTCCGGGTGGTTTTTGGTAATGGCGTTGGCGATATCTTTCAGCAGGAACGTTTTACCCGTTTTGGGTTGGGCTACGATCAGGCCGCGTTGTCCTTTGCCCAGCGGCGTAAACAATTCAATGATCCGGTTGCCGAAATCGCGGCCGGTTGGACTGGTCAGCAGGTTGAATTTGGAAGTCGGGAACAGCGGCGTCAGGTAATCGAACGGTACGCGGTCGCGCACGTCTTTCGGGTCGAGGCCGTTGATTTTGGCCACTTTCAGCAGCGCAAAGTACTTCTCCCCTTCTTTCGGCGGGCGAATGGCGCCGCGCACGGTATCGCCCGTTTTCAGACCGAACAATTTGATCTGGGAAGGAGACACGTAAATATCGTCGGGGCTGGTTTGGTAGTTGTAGTCCGGCGAGCGGAGAAACCCGTATCCGTCGGGCATCATTTCGAGCGTTCCGAGGCCTTCTACTACGCCGTCGAGCTCCACATCAAATTTTTCTTTCGGCATAACCGGCATCACTTCAGCCGAATCGGCAAAAGGCGCATCGGCATCCGGGCGGGTTTCCTGAAGTGGCGCGGCATTTTGGCGGCGCTGGATGAGCACTTCTTCATCCTCTTCTTCAGCGCCGTTTTGCACTACAAATTCTTCTTCTTCAATATTATTCAGGCGGGTTGCTTCCGGATCGACCAATGCCGGATTTCCGGGGCGCTGATCGCGGTTTCGGTCGCGGTTGCGGCCTTCCCAGCGGTCGCGGCGGTTGCGGTCTTCGCGGCGCAGATCAGGATTCCAGCGTTCGCGGCCCGGCTGACCTTCACGGCGCTGGCCCTGAGGCTGTTGCGGGCGTTGTTCGCGGGGAGGCTGCTGGCCGGCATTGTCGCGGTTGGGTTCCACCGGCGGGCGCTGTTCACGAACCGGCGGTACGGCATCCCGGCGTTGCTCCTGGGGAGGACGCGGTACCGGAGGGACTTGTCCGCTGCGGCGTGCATCGCCCGTACGCGGTGCACGCGGCTCCTGGCGTGGGCGCTGAACGGGCGGTTCCGGCGCTTTTTCCACCGGACGCGGCGCTTCTTCCACCGGTTTTTCGATATTGTCATCCCCCATCATTTTGACTACTTTGCGGGGACGACGGCCTGTTTGCGGATTGGGTTCATCCACAACAGGCACATCTTTGTTGGCCGATTTTTTATCTATAAATGCCTGTTCATCAAGGATTTTGTAAATCAGGTCTTGCTTGGCGATTTTGGCTGCGCCTTTGATACCCAGTTTCTGGGCAATTTCTCTGAGTTCAGTTACCAGCTTATCGTTGAGCTGTAATATGTCGTACATGGTGGGGAAAGGAAAAAGTTAGTATCATAGCGCGCATACGCCAAAGAGGAGGCGTGTCGGAACGCATACGTGAGGTAGGAAAAGATAGTTGAACAAAAAATTTGAAATCAAAAGTTGATTGAAAAACATCCCGGAGCAATCAATTCGTATAGCCCGGAAGGGGTTGAGTTGGGGGAACTTAAACAGGACAAATGCAATTTAAAGGATATGATACGCCGATAAACCTGCCCGAATACCTTAATTCAAAGGAAAAACAACGTCTGCATTGCGCAAAAACCAGCTTGGCATGGGTAACAATTTCGGGAGTCGGCAAGTACCAATTTTGGAATTGAACAGTGCAAAGATAAGCCTGTTTTGAAATTCGCTCTATCTTGCGCCGTTTTTTTCAGTGTTCTGAATATATTTTATAAAAACACCTGGCCGGCTTTCAGTATGTAGACATCAGGTTTTTAATAAAGTATGCAGACAAAACGATTAAAAAGTAAAATTGTTGCAATAACCACACTACTGGACATTTTATTCTGTACCGCCCAGACCTATAAAATTTTTGAAACCTTACAGGTCTCGTACCACGAAAATGTCCAGTAGTATGTGCAACAACACTTTTTTGACATTCTTCCAACATACAAGCGCCGGCACATGCCTCAGGCGCTCCAAACTGATACGGTACAATGCTCCAACTAAAAGTTATACGCGAAGAAAAACAACGCATTATCAATGGATTGCGCAAAAGAAACTGGACGGCCCAGCAATTGAAAGTGGTGGACAATATCCTGAAAACGGACGACGAACGCCGCGCCAACCAAAAAGATCTGGACGACACGCTCGCCGAACAAAACCAACTGGCCAAACAGATCGGCGCGCTCATGGGTCAAGGCAAAAAAGAGGAGGCCGAAACCCTGAAAATAAAAGTGGCTCAACTGAAAACACAGTCCGAACTGCTCAAAGAACGCACACAAAGCATCCAGCAGCAACTCGACACCCTGCTGTATTCGGTGCCCAACTGTCCGCACAAAAGTGTGCCGAAAGGCAAAACGCCGGAAGACAACAAAGTGGCCAAAGCCTGGAAAAAACCTTTCCCCGCCCTGCCCGAAGATGCTTTGCCGCATTGGGAACTCGCCAAAAAATATAACCTTTTCGATTTTGAACTGGGCGTCAAACTCACC
Source organism: Lewinellaceae bacterium (assembly GCA_043738235.1). Classification (GTDB taxonomy): domain Bacteria; phylum Bacteroidota; class Bacteroidia; order Chitinophagales; family Saprospiraceae; genus M3007. The sequence goes on from JAYSZC010000396.1 coordinate 3,384, forward strand.
GGCTCCGGCTTCCCGGTGTACCGCGGAAAAGGCGCGCGGCTCCAACGCGCCCTGATCCAGTTTTTCCTGGATGAAGCCGTCAAAGCAGGCTACGAAGAAATCCTGCCGCCGCTGCTCGTCAATGAAGAAAGCGCTACCGCCACGGGCCAGTTGCCGGATAAAGAGGCGCAGATGTACAAATGCGACGAAGACAACCTCTACCTCATACCGACGGCCGAGGTGCCGGTGACCAATATCTTGCGCGGCGATATCGTGCCGGTCAAAGACCTGCCCGTTATGATGACCGCTTACACGCCCTGTTTCCGCCGCGAAGCCGGAGCCTGGGGCGCTCACGTGCGCGGCCTCAACCGCGTTCACCAGTTTGACAAAGTGGAACTCGTGCGCGTCGAACACCCCGACAACTCCTACAAAGCGCTGGAAGGCATGGTGCGCCACGTCGAGAAACTGATGAACAAACTCGAACTGCCTTTCCGGATTCTGTTGCTTTGCGGCGGCGATATGGGTTTCAATTCTGCCAAAACATACGACTTTGAAGTCTGGTCGGGCGCACAAAAACGCTGGCTGGAAGTGAGTTCCGTATCCTGTTTTGAAACCTTTCAAAGCAATCGGATGAAACTGCGTTTCCGCGACGCCGAAGGAAAAATCGAACTGGCGCACACGCTCAACGGCTCCGCACTGGCGCTGGCGCGCATCGTGGCGGCGCTGCTCGAAAATAACCAGACGCCGGAAGGTATCACGATCCCGAAAGTGCTGCACAGGTACACGGGGTTCAAGATGATCTGATGCTTCGCATCGTAGCGTAATGGAACACGGATTGAAGGGATTGGACACGGATTTTCCCCTCGTAGCGTAATGGAACACGGATTTAAAGGATTGGACACGGATTTTCCCCTCGTAGAGTTAATGGCAACGCGGATTAGACGGATGACGCGGATTTACGCGGATTTTTCCGCTTCAGAGTTGACCTGCTTTTTTCTAAAGAGAACATGTTTGTGCCGTATCAACTCCAAA
>JAYSZC010000397.1:0-4392 GCA_043738235.1 Lewinellaceae bacterium
TTTTTATCAACCCTCATCAACCTTTTTATCAACCCTCATCAACCTTTTTATCAACCCTCATCAACCTTTTGAGACACGCTGATACTACATTTGCTCAAAAATATAGTCCTCCTGTTTTATGAAAAAAACAATCATACTGTCGGCTCTGATGCTGATATTTGGAATCTTAACTAAGGCTCAGCAGGTCGCCCGGCTGTATGAAGGCCCGGCGCCAGGTTCCGAAAACTGGAAATACCCTGAACGCAGCGACACTATTCCAGGCGCCAATCTGGTATTTGTGAGCAATGTAACCGACCCGACGCTGACGATTTACAAAGCCAAACGACCTAACGGTACAGCGGTAATCGTCTGCCCCGGCGGCGCTTTTCGCGGACTGGCTATTCAACACGAAGGTGTAGACATTGCCAAATGGCTCAATTCAAAGGGCATTACTGCACTGGTACTGAAATACCGCCTGGTAAACGCCGCGCCCGATTACGACCCGCAGTTTTCGCAGGATATGCAGTCCGGTAATTCTGCGCGGATCGACTCGATCAATATGCCGTATGTCCCGCTGGCCGTCGCCGACGGGCGCGAGGCCGTGCGGTACACGCGCCGCCATGCTGCCGAACTCGGTATCGAACCTGACCGGATCGGGATGATCGGTTTTTCAGCAGGCGGCACAGTGATTGCTTCCGTAGCGCAGACCTACGACCGCGAAAGTCGACCGGATTTTGTAGCGCCTATTTATGCTTATACCCCGGCAATACTAGGGGCCGCCGTACCCCAAAACGCCCCACCCATGTTTCTCGCACTGGCAGGAGACGATCCCATCGCATTCGGTAACCCAGACTTGTATAAAAAATGGCGCGATGCGGGGAGAAAGGCCGAAATACACGTTTATAGTAAGGGCGGGCACGGATTCGGCTTACGGAAACAAGGCCTGCCTTCCGATTCCTGGATTATTGATTTTGAAGCATGGCTCGATATGCAAAACTTACTGATTACGTCTGAAGATGTAACATACCGCGCCCGGTTCGCCCCCGTACAATTGGCTGCATGGAAAGAGCAGGGCGAAATCCGCATGCGCTCCGACTGGCCCTGGCTTGAGCGGTATGCGACGGACAACCAAAAACTACCCGCACCCAAAAGGGGCGAAAAACGGGTGGTTTTTATGGGCAATTCCATCACCGAATTCTGGTCAGATGTCGATAGCGCTTTTTTTGCAGGCAAACCCTACATCAACCGGGGTATCAGCGGACAAACGACGCCACAGATGCTGCTGCGTTTCCGGCAGGATGTGATCGACCTGAAACCCGCCGTTGTCGTTATCAAGGCAGGCATCAACGACATTGCTGAAAATACCGGCCCGACTACCCTGGAAGCGACCCTGGGTAACATCGCCTCCATGGTGGAATTAGCCAAAGCACACGGTATCCGGGTGGTACTTTGTTCTGTTTTGCCGGCGTATGATTTTCCCTGGAGTCCGGGGATGGAACCTGCGGAAAAAGTGGTTCGGCTGAATGCGATGCTGAAAGCCTATGCGAAGCAAAACAACTGCGTCTGGGTCGACTATCACTCAGCCATGAAAGATGCCCGCAACGGTTTGCCGAAAGCGCTTGCCGACGATGGCGTACATCCGAATCTGGCAGGCTACAAAGTGATGGGGCCGATGGTGGAAAAGGCGATTATTGAGGCTCTGAAGTAGCTGCCTCAAGCATATCTATCCTTGAATTTCTTGAAGCAAATAACCCACTTCTTCTGTATTCAACACCCCTTTATACCCTTTTTGCAATAGGCCCGTTCGTAATTTTTTGTCTCCAGTCCAAATCATGCACCCCAGCTGCATGGCAAGAGCCAGAAATGGTGCATCATCAATGTCAATGTCAAACAAGAGTTCTTCGGCTTGTAAAAGCCACTCTTCTGCGACCAAATCTTCATCAATAAATGTAATTTTATGAGTTACCAATGATTCAAGTTCAATCAACTCATTCGTACTTAAACGTGTGATTTCTTGCAGTTTAGGACGGTGTCTGTTGATTTCGGTCCGAAGAAAACTACTGGAATAAAGACCGCACCATCTGGTGCTTTGATGAGAATTTGACCAATTTTACTGTTCGTGTTAAGGATTCCACTAAACACAATATTGGTGTCCACAACAAATATTTTCATGGTTTTTTCTTCTGGCGTTTAGCTCGCCAATCCCGTTTGGTTTCAGCAACCAATTCATCTACAGCCGATTGTGTGGCAACCAACTTTGAAGTGAGTTCCCGATATCGCAAGTAGTTCAAAAAATCTTGAACGTCTGTTATGTTGGTCGTTATTGGAATTCGGATGATGTATTCCGTTGAAGTTCTTTCGACAATCATATTTGAAACATTTATGCTGAATCTGTTTGATAAATGCAAAAATAAATCAATTTCAAGTCAATTGAAATGATATTTTCCTATCTCTTTAAAACCTAAGATATATTTTCATAAAATTTAATGGCAAAATATCACATCGTAAACTAATTCCACCATGAAAAAATACTTCTTCACCCTCCTGCTTCTCAGCATTTTCAGTGCTGCTTTTGCCCAATTACAAACGGGCGAAAACGTAGCCGTCACGAACACCGAATCGGGTAAGGTTCGGGGTTATATCCACAATGGTATCCGCACCTACAAAGGTATTCCCTATGCCCAGGCCGGGCGATTTATGCCGCCTGCCAAAACCAAAGCCTGGACGGGCGTGCGCAGTTCGATGACTTATGGGCCGGTCTGTCCGCTGATCGATCCGACCACTTCGGTCTCGGACGAATCCGAGTTCCTGTTCCACCACGACTGGGGCTACACCAGCGAGGAATGCTTAGTGTTGAACGTGTGGACGCCCGGTATCAACGACGGCAAAAAACGCCCCGTCATGTTCTGGATACACGGCGGCGGATTCACTGCGGGTTCCTCCCAGGAATTGCCTTCCTACGACGGCGAAAACCTGAGTAAAAAAGGCGACGTCGTGGTCGTTTCCATCAACCACCGCCTCAATATCCTCGGTTTTCTGGATTTGTCGGCCTACGGCGGGCAGTACAAACAATCCGCCAACCTGAGTATCCTCGACATGGCGGCAGCGCTGGAATGGGTAAAAGCAAATATTGCCAATTTCGGAGGCGATCCCGGCAACGTGACCATTTTCGGCCAGTCGGGCGGCGGCGCCAAAGTGAATACCCTGATGGCAATGCCTGCGGCAAAAGGATTGTTCCACAAAGCCGTCAATCAAAGCGGTTCGTTTAGAACAGCCATGCTGGAAAAATCGGAAACCCAACGCATTGCCGCCGAAGTACTGAATCAGCTGGGTTTGAAACCCGACCAGGTGGATTCGCTGCAAACAATTCCCTACGCTCAACTCGCCGGCGCGGGAAAAAAAGCCCTGAAAATCATAGCAGAAAAAATGAAAGCCGAAGGAAAACCGGTGGTCGGATTCGGCCTGAGCTGGGGACCCAGCCGCGACGGAGAAGTATTGCCCTACCAACTGTTTTCCAACGAAGCATTTGAACTCTCCAAAAACATTCCCTTGCTGCTCGGCACCACTAAAAACGAGTTCATGCCTTCCCTGGGCGCGGGATTGAGCAAAGGAACTGCCGAACAAGTCCGGGAAATGGTTCAAAAACAATACGGTGAGAAAGCAGACGCCTACACTGCCGCTGTCAAAAAAGCCTATCCAAAAGATACCAAACCTTCTGATTTGATCGACATTGACACACGTTTCCGTCCCGGTGCGGTCGTGCAGGCCAATCTCAAATCAGCCGTGTCCGGCGGCGCGCCCGTGTACATGTACCTGTTTACCTGGCAATCGCCAACGCTGGACGGCAAGTACAAAGCGACGCACTGTATGGAATTGCCGTTTATGTTCAACAACATCGCACGTTGTCAGGAAATGACCGGCGGCGGAAAGACCGCCGAGGTGCTGGCCGGTAAAATGAGCCAGGCCTGGATCAATTTTGCCCGTAGCGGCAATCCCAACCACCCGGGTTTACCGAAATGGCCGGCTTACAATGCCAAAAATACCTCTACTATGTTTTTTGACAACCTAAGTGTCGTGAAGCAGCAGCACGATAAGGAGTTGATGGAATTGGTGGCGCCGAAGTAGGATGATGAATGAGGAATGATAAATGAGGAATGATGAATGATAAATGAGGAATGAGGAATGAGGAATGAGGAATGAGGAATGACCGAGCGTGATGTCGGACATCCCGCTCGGTCATTCATCATTCCTCATTCCTCATTCATCATTCCTCATTCATCATTCATCATTCATCATTCATCATTCATCATTCCTCATTCATCATTCATCATTCATCATTCATCATTCTTATTGTTTTAATTTTATTAAAATAATAACACTCTAAATTTAAGGCGTTGTTGAAATTATTTCATT
>JAYSZC010000398.1:0-1806 GCA_043738235.1 Lewinellaceae bacterium
TCCTCATCCCTCATCAACCGTATAAAACAAACGGTATGCGTAAAATAGACGAACAACTGAAGGCCGCTATTGTCCGAATGCCTGTCAAAGAGAAGGACAAACTCCTGCTCCGCCTGGTGACAAAGGATGATAAACTAGTGCGGCGCCTGATTTTTGAATTGCTCGAAGGCGGTGAAACCCGCAACGAGCGGGCCGATGAATTGCGGGAACAAATCACCCAAAAACTACCCCAAATAGGAGCAGCACACCTGACGCCGGGTGTGCTGCTCCTCGAACTTCGTTTCTGGAATGCCCGCATTACGGAGCATGTGCAGGCTACAAAAGACAAACCCGGCGAAGTGATACTCACCACTTTTCTGCTGGCAGAAAGCTTTCGCAGGCACAGCGTAATGTTGCGTTCCTTTCCGGAGCGGCGCTGCGACAAATTCGCGCCGTATGTCGTACGGCGAACGGCGATGATGCTGAAAAAAGCGGCAGCGCTGCACGAAGACTATTTTATCGAATTCAGAAGGGATATGAACGAATTGCTGCAATCCATCTGGGCATTTAACCCTACCCGGTTGCCGGCAAAACAGGAGGGCCTGCCCCAACTCCTGGAATATTGAACCGGGTTTTATATTTTTGTACAAAATCTTTTTCTTCCATTCAGCGTTTTTACACCGGAACGTGTCTGGCTTATGGATGATACGATAGGATTGTAAGAGAATAAAGCAGACTATGCCTGTCTTTTACAAGTTCCTTTTTTTGCTTTCAACGGGAATGTGCTCCCATAAAAACACTTTTAGTTTATGCGCCGAATTATAGTTCTGCTGCTTATTTGGATCAGTGTGCTGTCACAGATACGCGCTTCCGTCATGCTGATTCCGATGGATGAAACCCGCCAACGCAACCATCTCAAGGCATACGGTATCACGTATTGGGTCATTTCGCAGGGCGTGGAAGCCTATTGGCTGCTCAATTACAGGGGAGGAAGTTTTGCATTTGCCTATTCCCCGACGTTTGAAAAAGAATGTAAAACCCGCGATGTGAGTTTTGAAGTCATGTCAGATGTGCAGTTTGCCGCCATTCAGAATGACATACTCAACCCGGAAGTCAACCAGGATGTAATCAAGCTGGAAAAAGCGCCGAAAATTGCGGTTTACACGCCTGATAAAAATGAAAAAGGAGAGGCTATTCAACCCTGGGATGATGCGGTGACGATGGTACTTACCTACGCAGAAATTCCGTATGATGTATTGTACGACACGGAAGTATTACAGGGAAAACTGGCCGAATACGATTGGTTGCACCTGCACCACGAAGATTTTGCAGGCATGTATGGAAAATTTTATGCCAGCTACGGCGGTCAGCCCTGGTACCGCGAGCATGTCCGCATGATGGAAGGATTGGCCCGCAAAAATGGATTTAGCAAGGTTAGTCAACTCAAATTAGCCGTTTCAAAAAAAATCGAGCAATTCGTAAACCTGGGTGGCTTTATGTTTGCCATGTGTTCGGCCACAGATACCTATGATATTGCTTTGGCTGCCGAAGGCACGGATATTTGTGCCACTCCATTTGATGGAGACCCGATTGATCCCAATTGCCAGAGCAAACTGGATTATTCCAAAACCTTTGCCTTTAAGGACTTTCAGGTAATTACTGATCCAGGTATTTACGAACATTCCACCATCGACCACAGCGAAGTAACAGGCCGCCGCATACCACCGGAACAGGACTACTTCACCTTGTTCGATTTTTCGGCAAAATGGGATCCCGTCCCTACCATGCTCACCCAATGTCACACCCGCACCGTTAAAGGTTTTATGG
>JAYSZC010000399.1:0-4387 GCA_043738235.1 Lewinellaceae bacterium
CGTAGAGTGTGCCGTTTCATGTTTTGGAAACCCAAATATGAAACGGCACACTCTACGGACTTCGGACTGACTACTTCGGACTTCGCACTTGAAACGGACTTCGGACTAACGACTTCGGACTGATGACTTATATTTGCCTCTGTCTAACGATCAATTACTCACTTTACCACGACTTCGGACTAACGACTTCGCACTTCGGACTTACAAATGGCTTCTGAAAAATTCGACACTGATAAAGCCCCCAAACCCGTAGGGCTGTATCCACATGCCCGGCGGGTTGGCAATTTACTTTTTCTGTCTGGCATAGGGCCGCGCGACCCGGAGACGGACGGCGTACCGGGACTCACGCGTTCAGCAGCGGGCAATTTCACGGAATTTGATTTTGAAGCGCAGGTACATTCGGTATTTCGGAATGTGCGCGCAGTGCTGGAAGCCAGCGGCGCGCATTGGGAAGATTTGGTGGACGTGACCGTCTTCCTCACCAATATGGACAGGGATTTTCACACCTTTAACCGTTTGTATGCGGAATATTTTCGGGATAATCAGCCCTGCCGCACCACGGTGGGTATTGATCGTTTGCCCACGCCGATAGCCATAGAATTGAAATGTATAGCGGTTATTTCCTGAAGACCCGGGAAGGATTTGCCTGAACGTTACTCCATTTCCAGCAGCAGCTGCCCTTTATCCACGGCCATTCCTTGTTGTACTTTCACTGCTTTCACCTGGCCTTCTCCGGCGGCTTTCAGCACATTTTCCATTTTCATGGCTTCGAGTATGAGTAGCGGATCGCCTTTTTGAACCATTTGGCCGGGCGAAACCAAAATATTGAGTACCAATCCCGGCATGGGCGCTTTCACGGTATTTTGTTTTTGATGTTTGCCGAGATGCAGGCCGAGTTGGCGTATCAATTGTTCGTACTGATCAGTGATGTGAACGGTGTATAGATTCCCATTGATTCGAAAAACCAGTTGCCTGGCCTGGAAATCGGCAGATTCCAGTTCGACATGCCAGGATTGTCCGTCGTGGAGGATATGAAAATGGCCGGCCTGTTCGGAAATCATATCCAGGTTAAGGGCATCGGCAGGCAACACTTCAAATTTATGCCGGCCGTTTACCTCTATTTCAAAGGACTCTTTTTTATCTATGGTTGCCATTATTTTTCTCTTTCGCCAAAAACTTTACAAATTAACACCGTGATATCATCCGGAAACGCTTGTTCCTGGCGGAATGATTCGATATGCGTTAATAGTTTGGTATTGAGTTGTTTAGCATCGTCAGTCGGATGGGATTGCAGGAATTCGACCAGTTTTTCCTCATCGAAATATTCTCCCGCATCATTGCGGATATCGGTAAGCCCGTCGGTATACGTAAAAATCAAGGCGTCGTCGGTGAGGCAGAGGCCGCCGATTTCGAGGAAAGGGAGTTCGGGCAGCCAGCCGAGCGAAGTGCATCCATTGCTCAGTGAAATGACCTCTCCATTGCTCAGCAGCAAGGGAGGTGTATGCCCGGCATTGATATAATGCAGGGTGCGGGTGGGCACATCGTATTTTGCGATGAATAATGTAATGAATTTGTCGCCCTGAGTCACGCGCCACACGGCTTCATTCAGTTCGTACACAATTTCTTCAAGGGAAGGACGGCGGGTCACCAAGGCGTGGAAATTCGCCTGGAAATTCGCCATCAGCATGGCTGCCGACACACCTTTTCCGGTAATATCGGCGATACAAAAAGCAATTTTCCCGTCCGGAAATTCCACCACGTCGTAATAGTCGCCCCCAACGGCAAAGTGGGGTTTGTAAATACTCGACAGCTGGTAGTTTTTGCCGGAAGGCAGGCGCGAAGGCACTAAAGTGCGCTGGATTTCGGCGGCTACTTCCACCTCGCGGTTGATAATTTCCTGGCGGAGTTGTTGTTTGAACAGGCGTTTGTTCTCGATGGCGACCGCCACGACATTGGTAATGGTGGTCACGAACTGCACCTTGTTGTACACATCGTCTTCGTCGCCGAAGCCGCCGATAAAAGCATAGGCAATGGCGATATCCTTGTGCAGCACCGGCACTACCAGGTCAAATTCGCGGATCAGTGTGTTGCTGCTGCTTTCCAATCCCTGCTTGCTGCGGTATTTGGACAGCTCTGCGCCGATGTCTTCCGTCAGCATACTTTCGGGCACACCGAGCGAGGACTTGCAATCCCATTTCTCACCCTCCCGGAAAAAAAGTGCCATCTTGCGGATGCCAATTTCCCAACGCAGGAAAGAATTATACATTTTGAACAGATCTTCCGCCGATACGTTTTCGTTAATAGCTTGCGTGATAGCCAGCAAACTATTGATTTGCAACTGCTTGAGACTAACCTCCCGCTCCAGTTTATCGATGCGCGACAGGGTTCTTTTTATTTCCTGTAATTCAGGCATTGTATAGTTTTCGCAATAAATTTGAAAGAAGCGCCGATCAGGAATACGTTTAAAATGTTCCTTTATTTCCGCTCCGCACTCAAAGCAGCCACCTGATTGTCATACTTTGGCGCTTTCCCGCAGCCCGAAGGTACGCACAACCATATTTTCACGTTCCTTTTTCTTTAAAAATGTAAAACTTGTGAACTTTGCAGCTGAAAACACGGCTTTTCAAAATTCATTATTGACCACATCCAAATTTTTGACCAATATTTCAACGAAATATGGAAGACGTTAGCAACATACTCAACGAAGCCAAGGCGCACATGAGCAAAGCCCTGGAGCACCTCGATCATGAACTTGTCAAATTGCGCACCGGCAAGGCCTCTACCAACCTGATCTCCGATATGCTGGTAGATTATTACGGCGCCCCGACTCCTCTGACGCAGATCGCCAATATACAGGTGAGCGATGCGCGCACCATTATTATTCAACCCTGGGAGCGCAATATGCTCGGGCCGATCGAACGGGTGATTATTAATTCCAACATTGGCATTACGCCCGCCAATGACGGTGAAATCATCCGGCTGAGCGTGCCGCCCCTCACGGAAGAGCGCCGCAAAGAATTGGTGAAAAAAGCCAAAGCAGCAGGTGAAGAAAGTAAAGTGGGCGTGCGCAATGCCCGCCACAAGGCACTGGAACACATCAAAAAAGCCGTAAAAGACGGTTTGGCCGAAGATATCGGTAAACGCAAGGAAACGGAACTCCAAGACCTGGTGAATAAATTCGTCGAGCAGGTAGATAAAGTACTTGCCGTCAAGGAAAAAGAAATTATGACCGTGTGAGGCGTGAGTTGTGAGTCGTGAGTAGTGAGTATACAATTACTCACAGTGACCGTTTCCATTTACCACTCGCGATTCACAACTCACGATTCACAACTCACCACTCACGATTCACGACTCACAAAAATGGTTGACGTAAAAGAATTTTTGTTTTCCCTGCCTGCCAAGGTAAAACCGGAGGCCGTTGAAGGGCTTTCCACCTTGTTTCATTTTGATATATCCGACGCGGGCCAGTTTACTGTCCAATTAGACAATGGCAAAATGACCGTATCGGAAGGTTTCAGCGGCGACCCAACCTGTAAAGTGACCACCAGCGCCGAATCATTTCAAAAACTACTCAGCGGCGACCTCAATCCAATGATGGCGATGATGACCGGGAAACTGAAAATCAGCAACCCGGGTGAAATGCTGAAATACGCCAAAATGTTTGGACTAATGTAATGATGAATGATGAATGATGAATGATGAATGATGAATGATGAATTTATTCTTAATTTATTGAAAATCAATTTCTTAAAAGAATAAAAACAGAATTTACTTCATCTGTCAGGCCAAATATTCATCATTCATCGTTCATCATTCATCATTCATCATTCATCGTTCATCATTCATCATTCATCATTAAATCTCGTCCCAATCATACGCCTCCTTGACCTGGTCAATTTCCCGGCGGTCTTTTTTGGTAGGCCTTCCGCTGCCGCGTTCGCGTTTTTCGGTACTGGGCGTAGCATTCAGAAACCAGGCTTCGTATTTGGTCTTTTCTTCTGCAGAAGTCACATCTTCGTAACAGGTGACGGCAATAGGCGCGCCTACCCGCTTTTCAATCAATTGAATGGCCCGGAATTCAAACGTGAAACCTTCTTTTTTGACGGCTACCACATCGCCTGCAGCAATGAGTTGTGAAGGTTTGACGGAGACACTGCCTATTTTTACTTTCCCGCCTTTGCAAGCGTCGGTTGCCAGGGTGCGGCTTTTAAATATGCGGATGCTCCAAAGCCATTTATCGATACGTACTTTATTCATGTTGCTACATTTTACAGGACAAAAAACCGCCCGGCGACACAAAGTTCGCCGGACGGTCGTTTTTATTCAAATACAGGCTGTATTTATTTTACAGCCAAACCGGGGAGGGGGCCATGTACATGCCGAAGCG
>JAYSZC010000400.1:0-4385 GCA_043738235.1 Lewinellaceae bacterium
TGGCCGATTTCACTTTCGTAGTGGTTGCGCATGTCCACCACGATGGTATCGGGGTCTTCGGTCAGCTGATTCCAGGAGGCAGCATCGAGGTGCGTGCCCGTTTTCCCCGGATCGAAGTTCGGATCCTCGATACCGTCGGCTACAATTTTTTCCCGCACTTTGATGATGAGGGTGAAAAACGACTTCCCATCCGCCTCGACGGCAATATTCAGGCGCAGGTTCTGAAACATCTCGTAGCTGTCCATCAACTGACGGAATGCATCAAAATTTTCATTTGGCACCGAAATCTGTGCATTGATGCCTTCCTGAGCGGCATAAATACGGCCCATCACGCCCAGTTCATGGTATTGCATAAACAACTGATCGCGAAACTGGTAAGGGTCTTCGATCCGTGTATACCTGTAATACGAAAGTGTTACCCGCTTCTCCGTGCTCTGGCGCATACGCTCCTTCAGTTCGCGGCGGTTTACCCGGTTGTGCAATTGCCGGAGCGGCACTTTTTTTACTGAACTTTCCATGCTCGTTTATAAATCCATTAAAAGGGTAATCGGGTCTTCAATGAGGTTTTTGACTTTTACTAAAAAGGTCACCGAAGTAGAGCCATCGATCACACGGTGGTCATAACTCAGCGCCAGGTACATCATCGGGCGAATGGCCACCTGTCCGTCGACCGCAATCGGGCGGTCTTTGATGGCGTGCATACCGAGGATGGCGCTTTGCGGCTCGTTGATGATCGGCGTACTCATCAGGCTGCCGAATACGCCGCCGTTAGTGATGGTAAATGTACCGCCACTCATTTCTTCCAGCGATAGTTTGCCGTCGCGGGCTTTAGCGGCCAGTTCTTTGAGTTTTACTTCTACATCCGAAAAATGCAGGCTTTCCACATTCCGTATCGGCGGCACTACCAGACCCGTAGGCGTGGAAATAGCGAAACTGATGTCGGCGTAATCGTGGTAAATGATATCGTCGCCGTCGATAAATGCATTGACCTCCGGCATTTCGAGCAGGGCTTTGGCGCAGGCTTTGGCAAACACCGACATATAGCCAAGTTTGATGCCGTATTTTTTCACAAATGCCTCCTGGTATTTTTCGCGCAGGGCAATGAGTGCGCTCATATCCACTTCATTAAAAGTGGTGAGCATGGCGGTATTGTTCTTGGCACTGACCAGGCGTTTGGCGATGGTGCGGCGCATCCGGGTCATTTTCTGCCGGTTGTCGTTGCGGCTGAATGCTACTGGCGGAGTTGTAGGCACCGGCGTCGGAGTAGGCGCTGCAGGAGCGACGGGCGCAGGGGCAGCGGATTTGTTTTCCACGGCTTTTTGCGCGTCGTCTTTGGTGATTCGGCCGTCGCGACCGCTGCCGGCTACATCAGTGGGCTGTACACTGCCTTCTGACAGGATTTTTGCGGCAGCAGGAGAGGGCGTACCGGTGGCGTAACTTTGCTGTTGCGTAGTGGCGGGCGCTTCTTTTACGGCGGGAGCGGGTTCCGATTTGGGCGCTTCAGCCGATTTCTCGGGCGCGCTGCTACTGCTTCCTGCACCTGCGGCGTCTGTATCGATTTTGGCAAAGAGCGCCCCAACTGCAAGGTCTTCACCTTCTTTAGCCACCCAAATCAGTTTGCCGGCAGAGTCGGCGGAAAGTTCCTGATTGGCTTTTTCGGTTTCAATTTCGCAGAGCGGCTCGTCCATGCCAACGACGGAACCGTCGGGTTTGAGCCATTTGGAAAAGGTAACGCTTGATATGGATTCGCCCAGATTGGGGATTTTAAGTTCAATGACCGGCATTATCGAGTGGTGGATGGTGATGAATATGGTTGAGAGGGTTTGAAGGTTTGAAAAGTTTGATGGTTTGATAGTTTGAGGTGGTAACCCAAGCCATGAGGTACCACCTCAAACCATCAAACTTTTCAAACCTTCAAACCAATCAACACAACAGGCCGCAAAATTATAAGTTTTGAACAGGATTATCAGCGAAAAAGGCAGCAATTATCTTTCTGTTTTGAATACGGATTTATGCTGCGATATCAGTACATTCGCAGATGTTTTAACGGTATTTATCATAAAAACACAGCATGGCGCTGATTCCACGGTCAATTTCGCAGCGTTTACAGCAGACAAAGTGGTTTTGAAAGAAATATCAATTCAATATCCGGTACACAATGCCCCTAAATCTTTTTGTAAATGCCTGATTGTCAACACTGATAACCAATAACTGATAACTGATAACCAACACATGAGCAGCAGTTTTATTTTTCTGATCATTCTTGTACTGATCGGGTTTGTACTGATCGGTCTTTACAACCGCCTTGTAAAAATGCGCAACGGCGCAGAGGAAGCATTCAAATCGATCGATATTTTCCTGAAACAGCGCTACGACCTCATTCCCAATCTGGTGAATACCATCAAGGGCTACACCGAGTATGAAAGCGGCACCCTTGAAAAGATCGTGCAACTGCGCAGCCAGGCCATGTCGGCCCACGGGACAGACGGCGGCGCCGCAGAAAACGCGCTTTCAGGCGCTTTGAAATCGGTGTTTGCCCTGGCGGAAAACTACCCCGATCTCAAGGCCAACCAGGAATTTCTGCAATTACAGGAAACGCTGACCGGGTTGGAAGAAAGCATTCAACGCGCCCGCCGCTACTATAATGCTTCCGTCCGCGACCTGAATAACACGGTTGAAATGTTCCCGGGCAACGTATTTGCCGGTATATTCGGTTTTAGCAAAATGGACTACTTTGAAGTAGACGAAGCCGAAACCCAAAATGTGAAAGTTCAATTTTGAGCCCCATGCTGAAACGCGTATTGCTCGGTCTGCTCCTCTGCTGGGCGGTAGCCGGCCCGTTGCGGGCAGAATATTTTACCATTACAAATTACAAGGTAGCGGTCGTCATCACGGATGAAGGGTATGCCGATTTTACCGAAACCATCGAAGTGCTTTTTTCAGAGCCACGCCACGGCATTTTCCGCATGATTCCTTTAAAAAGTGTGGTAAATGGCGAGACGGTGGTGCGTATCCTCCGGGATATCGAGGTGCCGGGGTTTCAGTTTTCCACGTCCAAAGAAGGCGATAACCTGGTACTGAAAATCGGCGACCCCGATACCTATGTGGATGGACGACAGGTGTACCACATTACCTACCGCGTGCTTAATCCGCTGAATTTTTTTGAAGAACACAGCGAATTTTACTGGGACCTGATGGGCAATTCCTGGCCTGTGGTGACGGAAGCGTTTGCCTTTGAAGTCAGCCTTCCCGATCGCATTTCGCTGAATAACGAAGACGTGCGCTGCTATACCGGGCCACGCGGCTCCACAGCACAGAATGCGGAGGTACAGGTTTTTTCCAAACACATAAGTGGCCGGGCTACGCAGAAACTGATGCCGGAAGAAGGGGTGACGTTGGCCATCCGTTTGCCCGGCGCGGCCTTCCAGCCGATGAGCGACTGGGAATACCTGCGGCAGCAGCACGGATTGTTGTTGGCGCCCATTTTGTTTCTGCTGTCGGGTTTGCTGGCAGTTTTTATGGCCCGCAACCGCCGCGAACCCGTTATGACGGAATATTTCCCGCCGGAAGGTATTTCACCCGTGGTGGCCGGCGGTTTTGTCGATCACAGTGTGGATAACAACGATGTGCTGAGCCTGATCCCGCATTTAGCCAACAAAGGCTATTTGAAACTGGAAATGGAGGAAGGCTCCGGCTTTTTTTCAAAAGACAAGATCACCTTTTTCAAACTGAAACAAGCGGGCAATGATCTGATGGTTTTTGAAAAAGAGTTTTTCGATGCCTTGTTTGCTACCGGCGACCGGGTAGAATTAGCCGATCTGAAAGACAAGTTTTATGTGCATCTCGGCGCTGTCAGAAACAATGTCAAGTCCTGGATACAAGGCCAGGGCTGGTACGAACCGGATCAGAAAACGCTCGGTTGTGTGGTTGCGATTGCCGCATTGGCGGCACTGGTTTGGGGCGGTTATGCAGTTTTCGGTCAGGAAAACCTGGACGGAATCGCCTTGATCGTCGTAGGTATCATCATGTTTTTTCTGGCAAGCCGATTTAATAAACGCACTGTCAGCGGCAATAAAACCTATCAGCAATTGGAGGGCTTCCGGCAGTTTGTCAAAAAAGCAGAGCGTCCGGTGATCGAACGGTTGTTGCAGGAAGATCCGATGTACTACGATAAAACAATGCCTTTTGCCCTGGCATTCGGGTACCTGGCTCGCTGGAATAAACAATTCAGCGGCTTATTATCGCAACCGCCTTCCTGGTACCACGGCACGGGTATGGCGGGCAGTAATTTCAACAATGGCTGGAGCAGTTTTGCAGAAAGTTTCCCCAACGAGGTGGATAATATCGGCTCTGTATTCAATTCCTCTCCCAGCAGCAGTTCTTCC
>JAYSZC010000401.1:0-4371 GCA_043738235.1 Lewinellaceae bacterium
CTCGAAAAAAGTAAAATCGCCTCGCCTCATTTTCGAGCGGATGTATATAAACCTCATAAACCTTCATCAACCCTCATAAACCTTTATCAACACTGATAACCAAATAACTAATAACGGATAACTATTTAACAACCATGGAAGAAAACAAGAAACTCCCTCGTCGCCGTATGCTCCAACTGGGCCTCGGCGCCACCGCCGGACTGCTGACCACAGGTCTTGGCTGTAACAACAGCGAAGCGGCAACCGCTAAAACTGCCCAAAACTGCGCCGTCACGCCCGAGCAGGATATCGGCCCTTTTTACCCCATTACCCAGGGCGCTGATGAAGACCTCGATCTCACGCTGATCAAAGGGCGCACGGAACGCGCAGCCGGCCAGGTCATTTTGGTCAAAGGCCGTGTGCTCGACGACAACTGTCAACCCATCAAAAACGCTCTGGTGGAAATCTGGTCGGCCAACACCCACGGCCGCTACCACCACGAACGCGACGAAAACACGAAGCCGCTCGATCCGAATTTCCAGGGTTGGGGTGAAATGCTCACCAACGATGCCGGCGAATACGGCTTCAAAACCATCAAACCCGGCGCTTATGCCTTTGGAAATCCGGATGATCCCGCCCAATGGCGCACCCCTCATATCCATTATAAAGTATCCCGCAGGGGCTACCACGAGATCATCACACAAATGTATTTTACGGGCGAAAAACTAAATGAGACGGATATGGTGATGGCAGAGCTGCCGGAAACCGAACGCGCCAGACTGATTCTTAGCCCGGCGGATGATAAAGACGGAATACCTGTTTTTACCTTCGACATTACCCTGAAACAACTGCGCACCCAGGCGCAACGCCTGGAGGCCATAGCCGCCTGCGCTGGAACCTATGAAATGCCGGAAGCGATCAGGGGATCAAAAACAAGAACGATCCGACTGGAGGGCGAACAACTGTATGTCGACCTGCCGGATTATACTTCTCTGGAACTAAAACCGCTCGGAAAGGATGAGTTCCTGGTGCAGCCCATTTCCCGCAAACTGGTTTTTTACCGCAATGCGGAAGGTAAAATAGAAGGCCTGACTGCGTACGATACCGGAAAAACCGATATAAAAGAACCCCAAATCTGGAAACGCGTGTAGCCCGTATCCCCGAACCCTGTTCGGAGACAACAGGCTCGTATCTCCTAACCCTGTTCGGAGGCAACAGGCTCGTGCAAAAAAAGAGCCGAATCTATGATTTACTGAATGCTAGAGGGTGTTTCATAAGTATAAGAATATTGAATACTTGTGGGACACCTTCTCTGTTAGCGATTAAGAAATAAAAATATGCACCTTTACAAATACAATCTCCTGGGGCACAACCCTTTTATTTAAAAAACGCACACCATGCTATTCAGATTACTTGTTCTACTTGGACTTGCACTGATCCCCTTTCTTTCCATCGCACAAAAAACAATCCTCCATTGCGGGCGCCTCATCGACGTGAAAACCGGGCAATTGCAAAACGAAATGTCCGTCACCGTTGAAAAAAATAAAATCACCGGGGTGACAAAAGGTTATACAACAGGCGCTGCGACAGACCAGGTCATCGACCTGAAAAACCGAACCGTCATGCCCGGATTGATGGATATGCACGTGCATTTGGAGATGGAAACCGGTCGGAACAGGCAAATAGAAAGATTTACACAAAATCCGGCAGACATCGCCTACAGGTCGGTCGGATATGCGGAAACCACCCTGATGTCGGGTTTTACGACTGTGCGCGACCTGGGCGGCGGCACTGCCGGCGTCAATATTTCGCTGCGCAATGCCATCAAAAACAAGGTAATCAAAGGCCCCAGGATATATTCTGCCGGGAAATCTATTGCGACAACCGGCGGCCACGCCGACCCTACCAACGGCCACCGGAAAGACCTGATGGGCGACCCCGGGCCGGAAGAAGGCGTTGTTAATGGCCCGGACGATTGTATGAAAGCAGTTCGACAGCGTTATAAAGATGGCAGCGATCTGATTAAAATCACAGCCTCCGGCGGCGTGCTGAGTGTTGCGAAAAGCGCTGATAATCCGCAGTTTACGGAAGCGGAGCTCAAAGCCATCGTCGAAACGGCCAAAGATTACGGTTTCAAAGTAGCAGCCCATGCCCACGGCGCCGAAGCCATGAAACGGGCCATACGCGCAGGCGTACACTCTATCGAACACGGCACGTACATGGACGATGAAGCCATCGGCTTGTTCAAAAAACACGGCACTTACCTGGTACCGACCATCATTGCCGGAAAATCTACCGCCGACTCCGCCAAAATAGCCGGCTATTACCCTGAAATGGTGACTGCCAAGGCGCTCGTTGTGGGACTCAGCATTCAAAATACTTTTGCCAAAGCATACAAGTCCGGTGTCAAAATCGCTTTCGGCACCGATGCGGGCGTATTCCCGCACGGGAAAAACTGGCTGGAATTTGTATACATGACCGAAGTCGGGATGCCCGCTATGGAGGCTATTCAATCGGCTACGGTAAACGGAGCGGATTTGCTGGGCATCAGCGACATTTTAGGCTCCATTGAAGCCGGTTTACTCGCCGATATTATTGCAGTGGAAGGCGATCCTTTAGTAGATATTACCAGTATGGGAAAAGTGAAATTTGTGATGAAAGACGGGATAGTGTACAAGCTGGAATAAATGTTCGAGTAGTGACGGGGTTGTGTCAAAAGGGGCGAAGTGGAATAAGACGCCAAATTATACTTGGTTTTTGCGGTTCGAAACTTCCCGAAAGTTTAAAACTTTCGGGAAGTTGGAGGTAACGCGAAATTAAATTTTACACTAAAACCATGGCTCAAGTAGAATACGACTTTTGACACAATCCCTCACTACCCCCGAATAACCACATCATCATGCGGTTCGTCCCGATCTCCCGCTCTAGTACTTTTGTCCTATGGAAAACATTCAACTTGCAATCGTCGAAGACGACCCGGTCATCCGGGAAAGCCTGGAAACATATCTCGGCGCCCACCCGGCCCTGCAATTCAGTATTGTAGCCGGCAGTGTGGAAGATTTTCTGGCAAAAGCGGAGCAACCTGCCCGCGCGCCTAAAATAGATGTAATGCTGCTCGATATCGGTCTGCCGGGCATGTCGGGTATCGAAGGTATAAGGCATATCCGGCAAAAATTTCCGGAAACGGACATTGTAATGCTCACAACCTTTGAGGAAGAGGACAAGATTTTTAAATCGCTGTGTTCGGGCGCGTGCTCCTACATTTCCAAACGCACGCCTTTGTCTACTATCCAGGAAGCCATCTTTACGATTCACCGCGGCGGTTCCTTTATGTCGCCTTCCATTGCGCGCAAAGTGGTGCAGCATTTTATGCCCAAAGAGCGCAAGGAAAATGATATCCTCTCGCCGCGCCAGCAACAGATTGTGGTAGCCCTCGTAGATGGCCTGAGTTACAAACTCATTGCCGACAAACTGAGTATTTCCATCGATACCGTGCGCGACCACATCAAACGGATTTACCGGGTGCTGGAAGTAAACAGCAAAGCGGAGGTGATCCGGAAAGCGCTGGATGGAGATATTTATTAAACCTGACGATACACAAGATTTGATGCCTTATGAATTTTAACCAATTGCTTACCAAAAAAACAACACCATGATTTATCAATCGAACCACCCGGGCATTCTACTGGAAACAACCGGTGCAAAAGACGCTGCCCGGAATGAAAACCTGTTTCAAGGTTTTTTTCACCAATCCGATCTGACGGAACTGCTGCGCACGGAACAATGTGTCGGCATCCGTATTTATAATGTAGATGGAGCGACTGTGTCCGATCGCCGCCTGATTGCTATCGGCGTTTCATCGAACGGCAACGAACTGAATCAGCCGGAGACGGAAGCGAAGTACTTTTTATCGCCTGGCTTAATTCCTGTTGGGGCAGAGGCCGAAAAAATGAGCCGGACACACGCAAAAGAGGTTATTGAAGCGCCGGCCATTGCCGGAGTAGCCCGTTCTGATATTTTTTTTGCTTCCTATTTCAGTAAAAATATGATAGAAAGTCTGCTGAAATCGCTTCAGCCGGATAAAGTGATGGATGGCGTCCGTTTTTACGTCACGCCCCAATTGAACGGACTGCCCGGTGTAATTACCCATTGCGGTGTTTCAGCAGTCATTTCTGAGGGTCAAATCATCGTCCCGGACCAGGCCTTACATATTGTCAGCGACCGGTCTTGTCCCGGATTCTGT
Source organism: Lewinellaceae bacterium (assembly GCA_043738235.1). Taxonomy (GTDB): domain Bacteria; phylum Bacteroidota; class Bacteroidia; order Chitinophagales; family Saprospiraceae; genus M3007. Next base: position 4,223 of record JAYSZC010000401.1, read on the forward strand.
GTCAATTCGGATGCCGAAGCCCAATCACCTGAAGTTTCCGAACTGGAATCAACCAACCGGGAGGCATTGCCTGCAGGGGTGGCTGCTTTTCCGGGACGGGATTCGGAGAAGTACCTGGTAATTTGGTAGTGTTTAAGTGAAAGGGCAAC
>JAYSZC010000402.1:0-4363 GCA_043738235.1 Lewinellaceae bacterium
TCCAATCCGTGTTCCTTTTTTATCCCAAAATCCGTGTTCCATTTTATTTAAGAATGTTTTTACATTTTGTAGTTGCATTCAATATTTCGGCGAAAAAAATACCATTTTGGACGATATTTAATGACTGAACAATCGCTTACCAATTCCTTTGGGTTTGTCAAATCAAATTGTCTAACCAATCTTCTACTTATGAAATCGTCATTCGTCGCAGGCATTGCTTTTGTGATGTCTTCTTTCACAGTTTCTGCACAAGACGCCGCTTTACAGGCGCAATTCGATCAACTTCTTCAGGCGCAATACCCCGCCGACGGCCCGGGCGCCGCAGTACTTGTGACCCGAAAAGGCCAGGTCGTCTATCAAAAAGCGGTGGGTATGGCCGACCTTGAATTAAACGTGCCACTCAAAACCGATCATGTTTTCCGGATTGGCTCTGTTACCAAACAATTCACCGCAGCAGCCATTTTGAAGCTTGCAGAAGAAGGAAAACTCAGTTTGCAAGACGAAATCACCCGGTTTATCCCCGATTATCCGACCCAGGGCAAAAAGATCACGGTAGAACATTTGCTCAACCATACTTCCGGTATCAAAAGTTATACGAGTATGGAAGAATGGACGCCGATGGTACATCGCAAGGATTTTACCCCCGCCGAAATAGTCGATTTTTTCAAAAACCAGCCGATGGATTTTGAACCCGGAACGAAGTACAGTTACAATAACTCGGGTTATATCCTGCTCGGCTTTATCATTGAAAAGGTGTCAGGCAAGTCCTACGATGCCTATATCGACCAGGAATTTTTTCAACCGCTTGGTATGCGCCAATCCTATTACGGGCATGTGAAGCCGCTCATCAAACACAGGGCAAACGGCTATACGGAAGACGGTGCAACATTTGCCAACGCGGACTACCTGAGCATGACGCAGCCCTATGCAGCCGGTTCTTTGCTTTCGACGGTGGAAGACCTGGTCACCTGGACGCAGGCGGTGCACGGTGGAAAGGTGCTGAAACCCGAATCCCTGAAAAAGGCTTTTACGTCCAATATCCTGCCCGACGGAACCAATACCTATTACGGTTACGGCTGGCAAATGGGCAACCTGATGGGCAGCCAGACCATCGAGCACGGCGGCGGCATTCACGGTTTTTTGAGTATGCTTTTGTACGTAAAGGAAGAAGATATTTGTGTGGCTATTCTAACCAATTGCGACTGCAACGGCCCGGATCCACTGGCCGACAAATTCGCGGCACTGGCGGCGGGAAAAAATCTGTCTCCAACGGCTATAAAGTTGGAAACCAGTGTTTTAGAGCAATATACGGGTGTTTATGAAAACAATAAAAAAGAACAGCGCATCATCACGGTAGAGGATGGAATATTGAAATCGCTGCGTACAGGAGGTTCCAAATATACCATAATGCCCTACGCAGCAGACCAGTTTTATTTTGAAAATTCCATGTCTCGCATTCGTTTTGTGCGGGAACCCAAAGGGGCTAAAAAAGTGACAAAAGCGCTTGTCGCCGACCGAAAAACAGAAGAAAACCTCTGGGTGAAAACAGACAAACCTATTCCTGCAGGCAAGCCGGAAATGCAACTCACCGAAGCGCAACTCGAACTGTTCACTGGCGAATACCAGCTGGCGCCGGGATTCAGTATTACCGTCACCCGCGAAGGAACACAGCTGTTTTGCCAGGCTACCGGACAACAGCGCTTTGAAGTATTTGCCGAAGCACCCACGCGTTTTTTCCTGAAAGTGGTGGATGCAGCAATCGAGTTTTACCCCGATGAAAAAGGTGTGGTGCCGCAGATGACGCTGTTCCAGGGAGGGCAGGAGATAAAGGGGACACGGGTGAAATAGATCAAAAAGCACACGGATTGAACAGATCAGACACGGATCAAGAAAGAACTTATTTAAAATCCGTGTCTGATCCATTTAATCCGTGTGCCTTTTTAATCTATTTCATCCATGCCATCTTTTTGTATGTTTGCCAAACAATCGGGCAAGCCATAATGAGAGCCGTCGATATATTCATTGCCTACTCGCACAATGACTTAGGTCATAAAAACGAGTTGAAAAAATTTCTGCGACCCCTGATCAACACCGGTCAGGCGCGGGTGTGGGACGATTATGAGATCGAAGGCGGGCAGGACTGGGAAGCGGAAATCAAAAAACGGCTGTACGGCGCCGACATCATCCTGCTGCTGGTCAGCCCCGACTCCCTGGCCTCCGATTATTTCTACGGACAGGAAGTAACCGTCTCCCTCCAACGCCACGACAAAGGGGAAGCAGCCGTCATCCCTGTTATCCTGCGCCCCTGTACCTGGACTTTGACCCCGCTCAAAAGACTCGAAGCCCTGCCTGAAAAAGGCCGGCCCGTCACCTCCTGGGCTTCGCAGGACGAAGCCTATACTGACATCGCCCACGCGATCGGCAGCATTGTGGAAAGCCGGCAGGCAGTGATTGCCGCAGCTTCGCTATTGGATGACCAGCGCCGCAATTTTTCTGCTGCTGCTGAAGCCGCCGAGCATTTATTCTATAAAAAACAATGGGAAGCAGCGCAGAAAGCCTTTGCATCGGCATTGCAGATGCACCAGTCGGGGTTTTCGCCGGAACGCGCCGCTTTGGAAAGTCGTATAAATGCTTGTGCCGCTGAAATACAAAGCGCCGCCCAGACCGCTGCGCTGGATGCCCGGAGAAAAGAATACGAATCTTTGCTGGATGCCGCGGAATACACGGCGGAACCCAAACAGCTCGCCCAAATCCTGCAAAATGCCATTCAATTGTACCAACCCGGATTTCCTGGGAATGTGGAGGATTTGCGGCAGCGCCTGCAAGCAGCGCGGACGATACCGCGCCCCGCCCCCGGCTACGAAACCCAAACAGATTCGGGCGGCGCTACCGGGTCAAATAAACGCTTTTTGTTGCCGGCTACAGTCGCCGTAGTGCTGTTGCTGCTTGCCTTGTTCGCTTATCGCCAATGTTCCAGCCGCAATAACAAACCGGGAAAAACGGAAACCGAACAACCGCAACGGGAAACGCCCACTACCCGCTGGCAAACGGCTACTACCATCCCCGCCTTGCAGGATTGGCTGAATAAAAATCCGAAAGCGGACGCCAAAGACCGCGCCGATGCGAATCAACGCTTAGAGTCGCTGCGGAATAAACGCCGCGACGATTTAAAAGACATCAATACCTACCTGAATAGTAAAGAATACCGGGATGCGGAAAAGGTAATGCACGAAGTGCTGCAAATCAGCCCCGATGACGAAGAGGTGATGCGGCTGAGGAAGCGGCTGCCGAAGCAATGATTCCAGGGTAGCACAGCCTTCAGGCTGTCGGGAGAAGGCCATTCATGGCCGTAAAAAATGGAAAAGATGGTTGTTGTTTTCGGGGCCATAAATGGCCCCGTCCCGACGGCCTGAAGGCCGTGCTACCGACACAAATGCCTGCCTATTTCATATAAAAACAATATGTATGAACGCCCAAAAATTTTACTTCCCCTTCCTGATTGTCCTGTTCCTGCTCCCCGACATGGTAGTGGCGCAGGACTGCCGCTGCTGTGAAAAACGCGCCGAAGGACAAGCTTTGTTTGATAAAAAACAATACGAACAAGCCATCGGCAAATGGGAAACGGCCAGCGGACTGACTGGCGCTGCCGAAAAATGCCCTGATCTTGCCGGCCTTATCAGCAAAGCCAGGCAACGCATCATAACCCGCGACGAAGCTGCTGCAAAAGCCCGCCGTGAGCAGGAACAACAACGCGCCGCTGTAGCACAACAGAAAGCCGACGACGATCTCTGGGATATCGTACGATTCGCTACCAATGCGGAGCCTTACGAGCGCTATCTCGTAAAATACCCCAAAGGTCGCCACGCCGCCGATGCGCTCCGTCTGCGCGACCAATACAAACCCAAACCTGCCGAGCGGGTCAAAAAAGACCCGCCGGTCACGAAAAAGGAAGAAACCGCTCCTGCTGTTGCTTCCTTTTTAGTAAAAATACCAGGCGGTACCTTCGCCATGGGTGATCAATTCGGCGATGGCGGCAGCGACGAACTGCCGGTACACAATGTCACGCTCAGCGATTTTTACCTCTCCAAATACGAAGTGAGTTTCGATGAATTCGACGCCTTTTGTAGCGCTACCGGCCGCGAAAAGCCCTCTGACAAAGTGGGCCGGGGCAAGCTCCCGGCCATCAATATAGAATGGTACGACGCCATTGAATACTGCAACTGGCTGAGCAGTCAGCACGGCCTGCGAGCGGTGTATACCATCGATAAAACGACCATAGACCCTAATAATACCAATACCAGTGATACCAAAAAATGGACGGTACGGGCAGACTGGAACGCCAACGGTTACCGCCTGCCCACTG
>JAYSZC010000403.1:0-11841 GCA_043738235.1 Lewinellaceae bacterium
TGATTTTATCAGCAGTATGTCGCACGAATTGCGCAGTCCGATTACGACCATCGGCATAGCCCTGGAAGCCTTGTCCCGAGATGACTACCCGCCCGAGCAAACAAAGGAGTTTCTGAAAATCTCCAAACTCGAACTCGAACGCCTTAATTTACTGGTGGACAGGGTGCTGCGGCTGTCCATGTTTGAAGAACAGGAACCCAATATTTTCCCGGAATCGGTGGATTTGAGCCAGGTCGTATATCAAGTGCTGGAAGCGATTAAACTGCGCGCTGAAAAGGTTTCGGCGGATATCAGCTTCCATTCGGAGACAGGCGCCTCCTTTCTGGTGCACGGCGACCGGCTCCACCTCACCAGTGTGCTGTTCAACCTGATCGACAATGCTTTGAAATACGTAAAAGATACGCCTCAAATCAGGATTGCCATCTTAGCAAAAGATCAAAAGGTGATCCTGCGGGTAACCGATAACGGCATCGGAATCCCTCCTCAATTTCAGGAGAAAATTTTTGAAAAATTCTTCCGTGTTCCTGTTGAAATGGGCATAAAAGCCAATGGACACGGACTGGGCCTCAGTTATGTCGCCAAGGTGGTACAACAACACGGCGGCACGATCAAAGTGGACAGTGCGCCGGGACAGGGAAGCACTTTTACGATTGAATTGCCGGCGGAGAGAGAAGTGAGAAGTGAGAAGTGAGAGGTGAGAGGTGAGAGGTGAGAAACATCCCGTTTGGCTGGATTTTTGGATTTTGGCTTGGGAGTTTCAGGTCTGTAATCGTGAGAAGTGAGAGGTGAGAGACATCCCGTTTGGCTGGATTTTTGGATTTTGACTTGGGAGTTTCAGGTCTGTAATCGTGAGTGGTGAACCGTGAGTGGCATTCCGTTAGGAGGAATAACTCAACATACTTCTACGGGAATGCCACTCACGATTCACCACTCACCACTCACGATTACAGGCCTGAAACTCCCAAGTCAAAATCCAAAAATCCAGCCAAACGGGATGTCTCTCACCTCTCACTTCTCACTTCTCACCTCTCACCTCTCACTTCTCTCACGATCTCCTCCCGCTCTTCCTGCAACGCGCGTTGCGTTTCCATATCTAATTTTCCCACGCGCCTGCATGCCAGCCACCTGCGCGCCCGTTCGCCATACCACTCGGCAAAATATCCCAGCCCGATGCAGATCAGCATGACTAAGGCTGCCGACCACTGGTTTTGCATACCCAGCCAGTAGGGCGTCCAGGCCAAAGCCAGTCCGAAGGTCAGGGTACCTGCCAGGGTTTTGATATTCGAATCGTAGCCGATATACAATTTCAATTTTTTGGCTGCCAACCAGGGCAAATAACAGGGTAAAAACCAAAAAAGGTACCCTGTCAGAAAAAACGGCCATCCCAACGCCAGTATCAGCCGGTCTGCCCAACCGAGGCCGGTTTTGTGCTGCTGCAGCCCGGCGTCGCGCAGGCCCAGCGTTTGCAGGCGCTCGAAATACGCCTGTGTTTTATGGCGCAGGGAGTCATCACTCAGTTTTGTTTCTGCCAGACGTTGACTTCTGAAAAAGGCCTCTTTCCCGGAGACAGGGTTGGTATTTTGCAATATTTCCTCCCACTGGCTCATTCGTATTTCTCCGGCTTCGTCTCGGGTGTCTATGGTCAGCGAGCGAACCGTTTGTTCCAAAGCAGTGGTACAATCATCTACCGCCTGCTCGTGATTTTGTTGCCAGGCTGCAGCCCAGTCGCTTGCTACTATGGGTTTTCCGAAATGCACCACCACCTCGCTCCGAAATAAATTGGGCGCCGAATACGACAAACCAACAGGCAGGATTTTGACGCCCAAAGCCCAGTTATTGCGGTTTTCCGTTCCGAATGCGATGCGCGCCGTACCGGTTTTAAAGGGCCGTACCCAGCGATTCATCCAGCTGACGCCTTCTGCCGCTATGAAAAGCAGACCGTTGGCTTCCAGGTGTCGGAACGACATCTCGAACGCTGCGTCATTGTTGCGGTCTTCCCCTTCTATGACATCCTCGCGGCGTTTGACGGGAATACAGTAAAGCCGGCTGAGCAGCCAGTTGCTGACCGGATGTTTAAAAAGACTGTAATTCGCCAGAAAAAACATCTCCTGCCGGATCGGCAAACCGACGTTCAACACATCCATCAGCGTACTGGGATGGTTGCAAATAACAATGGCCGGGCCGTCAAATTGCAAGTGTTCGATACCCAGCACCGTTCGGCGGCGATAAAAAACGTGCATGCCGACCCAGGCATACAGCCGCAGCAAAAGGTAAATGAGCCGTAACAGCGGGTGGAGCCGGATATTTCGATAGGTCATACAAATAATTTAAATCTACCGTACCACCGTTATATCCCCCTCATACTGCAATTCTTCCCCATCGATAAAACGAACGAACGCGTAAAAAGCAAAAACGCCTTGTACCGGCTCTCCTTTATACGTACCGTCCCAGCCCCGGGCAGGGTCATTGATCGGGTTGGCGCGGGTTTCGTAAATAAGGGTTCCCCATCGGTCGAATACCCGCAGCAGCGTGATAGATTCGGCAGCGGGGCCGCCAAATCCCGTGAAGAAATTATTCGGAAATTGTTTTTCCGGCCCGAATACATTGGGAAAATACATTGGGCGGTTCCTGTTCACGATAATCTGCACCTCGTCAATGGCCGTACAACCGTCTGCATCGGTGACGGTGATCGTATACAATTGATTGGTTGTCGCCGTTATAGTCGGTTCCGCTGCGGTCACGTCGCTGATGCCTAAAGGCGGCGACCAGGCATAAGTGACCGGGCGACCAGCCGGTGCTGTCACCGTTGTAATATCTACTGTAAATCCCAGATCGAGGGTCGTATCGCCGGGTTCTGCCATCACTTCTAAGGGCGGCGGCTGGAGAATCGTGGCAAAAACGGAGTCGATGCAGCCGCCGCCATCTTTAATTTTGATCCAATAATCGCCGGCAGGCAGGTTGCTCAGCGTGTCGAAAGGTACAAAGTTGACTCCGTCGGCGCTGAATGTGTAGGGCAATCGGCCTCCCTGACCTTCCACCCGGATTTCACCGGTAGGCAGTCCGTTGCAAAGCAGATCCATCACATCCACTAGTGCAACCGCCACATCAGCCGGTTCGATCACGTTAATACTGCCCGTAATGGTACAGCCATTGCCATCCGTCACCGTTACTGTAAACGGGCCGGGGGGCAGGTCGTTGGCTTTTTCGGTGCTTTGTCCGTCCGACCACAGGTACGTATAGTTGCCCACACCGCCGGAAGGAATGGCTATGCCCATGCCGTCGTTGGCGCTGAAACAGCTGATATCTATGGTGTCGACGGCCAGTTCCAGCACAGGATTATCGGTAACATCTACTTCAAAAGTGCCTTTACACAGCACTTCGTCTACGGCCTGAATGGTGTAGCTGCCTGCCGCAAAGCCACCCTGAAAATTTTGATTGATGAAGCCGGAACCAAAATCGAACTGAATGGGCTGCACGCCATTTGTCACGTTCATAGTAATCACCCCGTTATCGTCGCCAAAACAAAGCGGCTTATCAACGACAGCTTCAGCGGTAAGCACCCGCTCTTTCACATCGATGGAAAGGTCGGTTTCGCAATTATTGGAGTCTCTGATGACTAAGGTGTAAGTGCCCACTCCCAATCCGCTCAGGCTGGACATATTGCCGAACGGCCCCCCATTCCAGCTAAATAAATAAGGCGGCGTACCGCTGGTAATATTGTTGATCGTGACGGTTCCATTGGTCGTTCCGTTGCAGTCCGGCGCTGCAATCAAGGTGTCAATTTGCACATCCGGAAAAATATTAACCGTTTGAATATCCGTGACTTTACAACCCAGTGCGGTTTCTAAAGTCAGTACCACGGGCCGCAATCCGGGTGTATTGAACTGAACCGTATGCGGGCCGGGGCCTGTTGCGGTTTGAGGCACGGCATCGGCGCCGAAGCTCCATTTCCAGGCCGTGATAGCGCCCAAAGCAAATGTGGAGGCATCCACTACCTCTACGGCGGTACCGAGACAAACAGCAGGCGGGTCGGTGGTAAATGCCGCTTCCGGCCCTAAAAACAGCCCCGTACCTGCAAAGTCGATCAGAAATCCATTGCCGGTGGATGTGAAGTTGTTGATACACAGCGCATAAGATTCGCCTTGTACCATCTGGAAAGGCGACAACCAGCCATCGTCACCGGCATTGGCACATCCCGCGTCCTCACTAATGTCGGAGTCGCCGGCCCTCAAGCCGGTGGGGCCCATACAGGGGCTGGGATAGATAAAATCTCCGGAGGCCATACAGCGCAACAATTGTTTGCCCTGGCAATTGCCGATACCATTCGGCAGCCGGTATAAAGCGAAGTCGAGGTCGTCTGTAATATTCAGCGGCGTGAGCGTAAACTCAAGTGTGCCGGATTGGGAGCAAGTCCATACAAACCAGGTCGAATTGGTTTCAAAATTGCCGGGCGCTCCATTGGAGAAGCAGGTAGCATCTGTTAGTTCGGAGATGTTATTACCTGCTCCGGCTACATTTTGAACCACAAAAGAAGATTTATCGCATAAAATGGCCGACTCCGGGCAGTCGGAAGTCGGTTCGATGGGCGGGTTGTAGTTATTGATACACAGTTGGAATGTACCGACTTTGCCTGCTGCGCCCTGTATCCGTATCAGGTAAGTGGATCCTACAAAGAGTCCGCCCTGGTAGCCCTCCACAATATGGGTGCTACCCGCGGTACTCTGGCATTCGAGTTGATTGATGGTTCCGCCGCAGTTCCCGAAATAAAGCGCCACTTGCGGATTCTGAAGGGTTCCTCCGGCTGCCTGCGGCGTAGCGCCCCGCACGGTAATGGTTACGTCCGTCGCTTGAGCCGTGAAGGCAAACCAAACGTCATTCTGGGTGGCGCCAAAACAGGTAGCAGGGCCGTAGGTAGAAGGTGTAGCGCCCACATTGGTAAACGCCGCATTGGCACTGCAAAAATTCAGCACATTGGGAATCACAATGGGATTGGTACAATCGTCATTGGAGGGTTGTGCCATTGCGGCCACCGCCCCGAACAATGCGATAATCAGAATAAGTTCTTGTTTTCTCATGATCATGTTGTGTTTTGGATCTCAGGCTTGATTTTATTCGGTAAAATATCCGTTAATAACCCTGAAATACGGCTTTTGGAATCGTATCAGTTATATGGACTTTGAGGTAGACGCAAAAACACGGCATTTTGTTGGCTGTATCAAATGTCAAAGTTTTCTTAAAAATGAGAAAGATCGGCATGATGAGGGATGAGGAATGAGGGATGAGGGATGAATTGACCACTCACTCATGCAAACATCCCTCATTCCTCATCCCTCATCAACCTCTGTCTTCCGGGCCGCAAATTAGCAAAATGCCAATCCCGGCGAAAATATTACTTTTGCGCCGCAGACGCTGGGTTCTACATGGACATTGGTAATTGGACATTGAAAATTGAACATTTCAAATTTTTAAATTTTAAACTTCAAAAAATGTCCAATTTTCAATGTTCAATTACCAATGTCCATGTAGAGCCTGAAGGCAAACCCTTTTTATGAAGCATATTCCCAACCTGTTAACGCTGGCCAACCTGTTTTTCGGGTGTTGTGCATTGTTGTACACGCTTGCTTTCGACCCGGTGACGGCGGCGTTTTTTACCCTCGGCTCTTTTCTCTGCGATTATGCCGATGGCATGGCTGCACGGGCTTTGGGCGTCAATTCGCCGCTCGGCAAAGAACTTGATTCGCTGGCAGATGTAGTGAGTTTCGGTGTTGTACCGGGCGCCATGTTGTACCAATTGCTTAAAATGGGCCTATGCAGTACCGATCAGGTTGTTCCGGCAGGACAGGTATTCGCTATTTGTACGGCTGCCTTACCTGCTTTTGTGCTCTCCGCCAGTTCCGGGTTGCGCCTGGGGCGTTTTAACCTGGATACCCGGCAAACGACTTATTTCATCGGATTGAGCACGCCGGCATGCACCGTTTTCGTTTTAGGCCTGATGCTGACGGCACACCACAATTATTTCGGCCTGGCCGATTGGCTGCACAACCCTTGGCTTTTGTACGGATTAGTGGCTGTTTTATCCTGGCTGCTCAACAGCGAAATCCCTATGTTCGGCCTGAAAATCAAACGATTCGAATGGAGCAGCAATGCGTTCAACCTGGCGTTTCTGCTGTTGTTTGCCGTACTCGTTTTTTTCCTGAAAGAACTGGCCTTTTCGGCCATTATTGTTGTGTATATCCTTGCTTCTATTGTTTTAAAAAATAAAATTGTACATGAAGGTTGATAAAGGTTGATGAGGGTTGATGAAGGTTGATATACAGCCGCTCGAGAATGAAACGATTTTACTCTTTTCGAGTGGCTGTATATCAACCTTCATCATCCCTCATCAACCTTCATCAACCTTTATCAACCGCTCAACATCCTTTTCCACCATGAAATTCATCGCCGAAATTGACATCATGCCCCACCGTGAACTCCTCGACCCGCAAGGCAAAGCGGTGGTCAATAATATGAAACACCTCCACCTTTCCGGCATATCGGATGTGCGCATCGGCCGCCATGTCAGCATGACGCTCGAAGCCAACAACGAAGCCGAAGCCCGGCAGAAAGTGGAGACGGCCTGCCAGAAACTGCTGGCCAATCTGATAATGGAAACGTACCATTATAGCCTCAAACAGGAATAATTTTGGTTTATGGTTTATAGGTTTATGGTTTATGTGTGCCGCCCATAAACCCATAAACCCATAAACCTATAAACCCATAAACCAAAAACAACATGCTCTACATTGTACCCACACCCATCGGCAACCTCGAAGACATCACCCTGCGCGCCCTGCGCATCCTGAAAGAGGTGTCGGTCATCATGGCGGAAGACACGCGCACCAGTCGCAGGCTGCTGGATCACTACGGGATCACGACGCACATGCGGGCCTTTCACGCACACAATGAACATGCCGTGACGGAGCGGGTGGTGGACGAACTGGCATCGGGCGTCACGATGGCGCTCATTTCCGACGCCGGCACACCCGGCATCAGCGATCCCGGATTCCTGCTGGCCCGGGCTTGTCAGCGCAGGGGCGTACGGGTGGAGTGCCTGCCCGGTCCGACGGCTTTTGTGCCGGCATTGGTGGCCAGCGGACTGCCTTGCGATACCTTCCATTTCGAGGGTTTTTTGCCGCATAAAAAAGGTCGCCAGACCCGCCTGAAATACTTGTCGGCGCTCCCGCACACCTTTGTGCTATACGAATCGCCGCACCGGCTGCTGAAATGCCTCGAAGAACTCAGCACTTTTTGCGGCCCGGAACGAGCGGCCTGTGTGGCCCGCGAACTGAGCAAAAAACACGAGGAAGTCAAAACAGCCTCGCTGGCGGATTTAAAAGCGCATTTCAGCGCGAAAGAAGTGAAAGGCGAAATTGTAATGGTGGTGGCTGGCAGGCCGGATTGAGAAGAGTTTCCCGTTGTAGCGCAAATGGAACACGGATTTGAAAGATTAGACACGGATTTTGCGGAAGAAAGTTCTTGAAAATCCGTGTCTAATCTTTCAAATCCGTGTTCCATTTATCAAGACCCAGCTTGAAATCTTCAAAAATAATATTTCCCACAAACAATTCATTTTCAATTGTTTGCAATCTAATCCACGTCTCAAAAAAACTTTTTTTCAAAAAATAAATTAAAAACAGGCAGCGTTGGGTGAGGGGCCGGGCGTTATCCAAATGTCTTACAAACACATAACCGATCACCTGACGACAATAACCATGACCGCAACCTTCACTTACACCCTTGTACTTGCCGCAATTTATATCGTACGCAAAGTCGGGGTTCTGAAAACCCAAAATGCTTAGTGTAATCTGCCACCACCACTTCTAAAGCGTCCCTGCCGGAAATTTTATCCGGCAGGGACGCTTTTTTTGGAACTAACGTCCTACTTTTCCGGCTGAAACCTCATTTTTTACAAAAACTAAGTATGTGTTCAAAAGTAGTTAATACTAAATCTTTTGTAACGCATTGATTTACATTGTTTTTTGCCCTTTGCAATTTTGCCCTTTTAGTTATTTGCCTTTTTTCTTATGGCCCTTCTTGCAAATACCCGACTCGCATTCTGTAGTTTCGTTGTACCCGATCTGGACGCAGCCGTACAGTTTTTCACCACCTGGTTGAGTTTTGACATTGTATCGGAAGAAGGCCCCATCCAGTCTGATTCCGATGACCTTATCACGCGGCAATATGCTATGCCGGACCGGGCGGTTGGCCGCTCGAGCTTGCTCGCCCAGGGCGGGCAACAAATTGAACTGCGGGAATGGGTGGTGTATGGCCAGGGATTGAACCCATTGCGCGAAAGCACGGTGCCGGGATGCAGCATTGCTTTGCGGATCGCACATTTCGACGCCACGTTGGAGCAATTGAAACAAATACCCCGGATGCGGATGCTGGAAATCAACCAGGAAGCCGGAGCTGTATATTTTTTTACCCCTTTTGGGGTGCAACTGCTGCTACTGCGCGACGATATGAGTGTTTAGTGTTTCGTGTATGGTGTTTTGTGTTTAGGAGAACAGCCACTCGGCGGCTTTCGGAAACTCGTGTCCCCATCGGCCTTCGTTGTGCCTGCCTTCCGGGTCGATTTCTAACCTGAACTGTAGCAGGCCGGGCGCCATACCGCGTTTTTCCACTTCATCTTTAAACTTTTTGGCATTGGTCACCATCCCGCCGCCTTCTTTTTCGCCGCCGTACAGGTAAATTTTAGTAGGGCTGGAAAAGGCGGAAAAGTGCATGGGTTCAAAGTAAATACGCGGAGTAAGCCATAGCGAAGGGGAGAAAATCATAAATTTGGAATACACCTGCGGAAACATCAGGCCCGCATAAATACTGATCAATCCACCCATACTGCTGCCGCCGACGCCGGTGTGTTCGCGGTCGGGCAGCGTGCGAAATTGTTTGTCGATATAGGGTTTAAGCGTCTCGACCATAAACCGTGCATATTCACGGCCCAGGCCTTCGCCCCATTTTCGGGTATCGTACGGAGAGAATTCGCGGATACGATCTTTGCCGCCGTGGTCGATGGCCACTACAATAAAATCACCCTTGCCATGCTGCGCCATAAAAGCCAGTTTTTTATCGACACCCCAGGTGCCGAAAGGCGCATGATGTTCAAAAAGATTCTGACCGTCCTGTAGATACAACACCGGGTAACGCTGTTCAGTCTGTTGGTAATTCCAGGGCAACAGAACAGAAATACGCCGCTTTCGGCGCAATTGCGGCACGTTAAACCGTTTCGCAACGATTTGAATATCAGGATAATACAGCGGATCGTAGCCCGCGGTATGCTGTTTCCAGCGCGGCACGACATCGGCCACTTTACCCCGGGGCGCTGCCATGCGCCGGTTGGCGGCCGGATGTCCGTCTCTGCCCAGTTCTTCGGCTTCCCAACCTCCTTTTACATACTTGTATTCAAAAGGTTCGCTGTTGGAAGGTATGTCGTGAAAGGTGTACTGATAATGCCCATCCTTGAGTTTGACCATTTTAAAACGTTCGTCACGGGTAGTCCATTCATTGAAGCTACCGGTGAGAAAAACAGGTCGAACATCATCGTTCGGAGTAAAAAGATCAAGAATCAACATGAAAGAGCCGTTTCGTGTCGGCTGGATGAGTGTGCAAAGGTGTAGAAGGATAATGGACAGGGAAAGGATTGCAGGGCTTCAATCCCGGAATTTGTCCAACAAATGTGCCAGTTCCAAAGCTTCCGCTTCACTGAGTTTAGTGCCTGCTGAGCCGGGGCCATTGACAAAATTGGCTTGTTCAATGTCTGCAAGCAACTTTTTACCTGATTCTGAAATAGTTACGATCACCATCCGGCGATCTTCCGTATGCGCAACGCGCTCTACCCATCCCGCCAAACGCAATTTTTCAACCAAACGGCTCACATTGCTGCTTCGGTCGATCATCCGGCTTTTTATATCCAGTACTGACAAGCCTTTGGGAAAACTGCCGTTCAGAATCCGCAGGATATTATACTGCGGCCCGGTGAGTCCGTACGGACGCAACTGCCGGGTCAGCAAACAATCGAGCCAACTTGCCGTAAACATAATATTGAGTACGGCCCGCTGACGGGGTTGTAAAGGCTTCGTATTTTTTAATTCCAGTTCCAGTTTCATGACACAAAGTTAAATGTCTTGACACTAAAACTGTTAAAAACTTAAATAGTTCATACCGAACGCGATACAGCAAAAATGTGGTAAAAAACCCTTCAGCGCCCTTTTTTCCGGGTTTAGCACTAAAAAGATCATTTTAGCCAATACAAATAGCAATACATACTCGTTAAAAGTCTAATCTTGCCCCCGCTTTTGTTTACCTAAATTTAATATGAAAAAGTGGGGTAAAAAGCAGTTGAATTGAAGCCGTAACGATGTACCGAGGAATCACCCTTCTTATCCTGACCATATTGGTGGCAGGGGCCTTGTATGCCCCGATCCGTATTCCGTACGACCTGGTAAGCGTCGGCCACATTGCTCCTGCCGAGGAATGGCTCCTGATGCAGGATGGCAGTGGCGGCTTGTTTGCCACGCACCAGAATTTTAAAACGGGTGTGGTGGAGCGGGTGGCTTCCTGGCAATTTGAGCGCGGCGACCTGTCGGGCATGGAAGTGATGATACCTCGGGATTCTTTCGAACAGATACGCCTGGGCGATACGCTGGTATGTATGTATTCGGCAGTGATACAGCAGCAGATACTGGACCTGGAAAATCAGTTGAAAATCAAACAATCGGAACGGCAGGTCGCGGTCACCGGAGAAAAGCTGCCCATTGTTCAGGAAGTAGAGACGAGGCTGTCTTTTGCCAAACAGGCCCTCACCCTGCGGGAAAAAGAATACGTTGCGGCACAACAATTGGTTGCCGACCAGGTGCTGGCCCGGCTGGAATTTAACAGGATAGAAAACGCGCTCGAACTGGCCCGCATTGAAGTAAAAACCGCCGAAAATGCCTTGGAGAATGCCCGTACAGGTCTCAAAATGGAGTCTGTCGACCTGAATACTTCGGAGATCACTGCTTTGCATAAACAACTGGATTTCCTGCGACGCCGCAATGCCGGGTATGTTATCCGCTCGCCGTTCGATGGTATTGTGGCGCCGATCCGGGAAGCGGGAGAAGTTTTGATTTTGCAAAAAGTGACGGAATACGTGCTTTCCATACCTGTCAAATCGGAGGAAATGGCTTTTATCAGCGATAGTGCAGTGGTACAAATCAGCGACCCGCTGAGTAACAAAACCTACACAGCGCGATATTTGTACAAACTGCCCCAGACGCAGGTGTTGGGCGGGCGCAGCGTCGGTTTTCTGCAAGCCATCATAGTGCCGCAGTATACCGGAGAACGCATTTCACTCGGCACTTCTGCGCAGTGTATTATTCACTGCGGAGCGCTGCAACCGAGGGCTTATTTGAAACGAATCCTTCATTTTTCTGTCAACAAGAATTGATGCGACACGAATACAAATACTACGTACCAGGTTTCCATCTTGCCACATTGCGAAGCATGTTGCTTCCTTTCGTGAAGCCGGATCGTTATGCTGCGCTCCAGCCGAAACACCACTACACTGTTCGAAGTATTTATTTCGATACGCCCGATCTGGAGATGTACCATACCAAACGCGAACATATCGCCCACCGGATGAAAGTGCGTTTGCGAGGATACAACCTGGGCGGTGATACAGCGCCGGTTTTTTTTGAAATCAAACGCAAATACGAAGGCCCAATCCTGAAAAACCGCGCCACCATGCCTTTCGAATGGGTCAAAAATATTTTCCAGGGCGCTTCCATAGAATCTTACCTGCCGGAAACCATCAAGGCCGACAAT
>JAYSZC010000404.1:0-11793 GCA_043738235.1 Lewinellaceae bacterium
GTAATGTCGGGCATCACGCTTGGCATCCCTCATTCCTCATCCCTCCTCCCTGGTAGTCACGCTCGGCATTCCTCATCCCTCATTCCTCATCCCTAATTAGTAAGTACTAAATCTAAAACACATGTTCAAACATATCTTAACCCTCATCTGGAAAAAGAAAAAGAGCAATTTTCTGATGATGCTCGAAATTTTTGTCTCTTTCCTGATTCTCTTCGCGGTGTGGAGCCTGAGCGTCTACACCTACCGCAATTACGCGACACCTTCGGGTTTGTCGACCGACCGGGTATGGGCGGTATACCTGCAATTTAATGCTAAAAACGACACCCTGTTGGTTGAATATCGCGAGCTGTTGCGTCAAATGCTCAAGGGCGTTCCGGAAATAGAACATTATTCTTTTACCTCGTCCAACTTGCCATTCAGTTTCAGCAGCTCCAACCGGGATTTTTCCTATCAAGGTAAAAATACGCTCAGTGAAATCATGTTCGTAGAAAGCGACTACCCGAAGGTGATGGGCATGACGCTTGAATCGGGCAAATGGTTTGAGGCGCAAGACACGATCGGGAAGGTTACACCCATCGTGATTACCAGGCACATGGCAAACATACTTTTTGGTCAGGAAGAAGCCGTCGGTAAAATTATTGGAGATGAAGAGTCGCCCCGGAAAGTAGTGGGCGTTGTGCCGTATTTCCGCCACAAATCGTCTTATCAAAGTGACGACAACTGCGTTTTTGAACCGGTAAGTAAATGGGACAGCGACCTGCTGCTGAAAATAAAACCCGGCACGAACGCCGATTTTGAAGCGCGTCTGGCTCGTTCTGTTCAACAATTGGGGAAAGACTGGACGGTGGAAATCCAGCACATGGACAATATGCGATCGACGCAGGACAACACGATCCTGATCCCGATCCTGATTCTGTTCGTAGTTTGCGCCTTTCTGGTGTTCAATGTCGGGCTTGGTTTGTTCGGTGTTTTGTTTCAAAACATCAACCGCCGGAAAGGTGAAATCGGTCTGCGCCGGGCAATTGGAGCCACCAAACGGCAGATTTTGGCATATTTTATTGGTGAAACACTTGTAATCGCCGGTTTCGGGGTAGTTTTAGGGGTGTTTTTTGCCATTCAACTTCCCCTTTTGCAAGTGCTCGACGTGGAAGCATCTGTGTATATGTGGGGAATTGTGCTGGCAATGTTGTCCATTTTTGTGATTGCCGTACTTTGCGCTTTTTATCCGAGCCGGCAGGCTGCAAGGATTTACCCGGCAGTGGCGTTGCATGAGGAGTAGAGTCAAAGAGTTGATGAAGGTTGATAAGGTTGATGAGGGTTGATAAGGTTGATGAGGGTTGATAATAACCACTCTATGAGGTGGATTCCCCTTTTTCGAGTGGCTATTATCAACCCTCATCAACCTTATCAACCTTCATCAACTCTTATTGCAAGCATGTGAAACAATGATCCTGATTATTGACGATGACATAGCAGTGCGCACTTCTCTTTCACTGTTGCTGAAAAAAGAAGGTTTCGAGGCTTCGTCGGTGGCAACACCGGTCGAGGCGCTCGATTTTTTGCGCGCCCACTCGCCGGAATTGGTGGTATTGGACATGAATTTTTCCAACGAAACCTCCGGCGCCGACGGTCTGAAACTGCTGGAACAAATCAGAAAACAGTACCCTGACACACCCGTTATCCTGATAACCGGCTGGGCTACCATCGACCTGGCCGTACAGGGTATGAAATTGGGCGCTTCCGATTTTATCAATAAACCCTGGAAAAACAACCATTTGATGGAATCGCTGCGCACTGCCCTGCAATTAGCGCCCGGAAAAACAGCAGCGGGCAGTACGGCAGCAACGGCTCGCAAAAAACTCGATCAGCAATTTGATTTCAGCGCCATCATCGGCGAAGACCCGCAGATGATCCGGATACTGGAAACCATCGGCCGGGTGGCGCCGACCGACGCTTCCGTACTGATTATGGGCGAAAGCGGCACCGGAAAGGAGCTGATTGCCGAAGCCATTCACCAGAACAGCCTGCGCAGCAAACGCCCGTTTGTAAAAGTCAACCTGGGCGGTATCTCCTCCAGCCTGTTCGAATCCGAAATGTTCGGCCACGTGCGCGGCGCTTTCACCGACGCGCGGATAGACAGGGTCGGACGCTTCGAACTCACCAACAAAGGCACCATTTTCCTGGATGAAATCGGCGACCTCGAACTGTCCAGCCAGGTGAAACTACTGCGGGTGCTCCAGGACCGTACCTACGAAGTGCTGGGCAGCAGCCGCAGCAAAACCGTCGATGTGCGGGTCATTTCGGCCACCAACCGCAAGCTCGAAGATATGGTGACGCAAAACACGTTTCGTGAAGACCTGCTCTACCGTATCAACCTCATTACCCTGAAACTGCCGAGCCTGCGCGAACGCCCCAACGATATTCCACTGCTTGTCGACCATTTTTTAAACAACCTGAGCGAACTCTATGCCCGCCCGCTGCGCATCGACCGCGAAGCCCTGCAATGGATAAAACAACTGCCCCTGCCCGGCAATATCCGGCAGTTGAAAAACCTGGTGGAACGCACGGTGCTGATGAGTCCCGGCGACGTACTTTCACTCCACGATTTTCAGCAGCAATACCAGCCTGCCACCCGCAAGGAAACGGGTGGCCTGCCTGAAGTGGGCGCCATGACGCTTGAAGAAATGGAAATCCGGATGATTCAGCGCGCTATGGCATTTCACAAAGGAAAAATTGCCCGCGTGGCCAAGTCGCTCGGACTCACCCGGGGCGCCCTGTACCGGCGGCTCGACAAATACGGCATACCTTACAGCGAGGAGGAAGTATGAAACTCAGTACCAAATTCATCCTGTTTATCGTCGTCATCCATTCCGTGACGATTGGCCTGTCTTTTTATGTTTTCCGGGAAAACAAGTTCATTTTTCTTGCTTCAGAACTGCTGATCCTGATCTCCTTAGCCGTGTGCTGGTCGCTGTATAACGAACTGATCCGCCCCATTCAACTCCTTTTGCGCGGTGTAGATGCCATCCGCGACCGGGATTTCAACGTGAAATTTGTCAAAACCGGCAAATTTGAAACAGACCAGCTCATTGGTGTGTACAACCAGATGATCGATCAGCTGCGGCACGAGCGCACGCTGCAACAGGAGCAACACTTTTTTTTGCAAAAATTAGTGCAGACCTCGCCGACCGGGATCATCCTGCTCGACTACGATGAACACATCGCCACCATGAATCTACGGGCGCTGGAACTAACGGGACTGAGCGGCCAAAAAGTGATCGGACATCTCATTTCCGATTTCCAACATCCCATTTTTGATACCATTCAAACGCTGGAAGCAGGCGCTTCCAAAATGCTGAACTTGCCGGGGCCGCAAACGCTCAAAATTCAAAAAGCACAGTTTATGGACCGGGGATTTCCCTGCACTTTTGTCCTGATCGGCGAACTCACCGTCGAAATCCTGGAAGCGGAAAAAAAGGCTTACGGCAAAGTCATCCGCATGATGGCGCATGAAGTCAACAATTCTATCGGCGCCGTCAATTCCATCCTCGATACGACGCTACATGTGCAACCCGGGCCATCCGAAATCAGCGAGGCGCTACAGATAGCCATCGAACGCAACGAGCACTTGAGCCTGTTTATGCGCAATTTCGCCGATGTCATCCGGCTGCCCGAACCCCGCCTGGAAACCATCGACCTGCATCCGCTGCTCCGAAAAGTGGTGCAACTGATGGAATACAAAGCGCAAGCGTCCGACGTTCAGATTCAAATGGATTTTTCACCCGGCCCCCTGCCCATTCGCGCGGATGCCGGGCAGCTCGAACAGGTATTCATCAATATCATTAAAAATGCCATCGAGGCCATTCCCTACAAAGGGACAGTCATTCTCAAAACCAGCGCCGCAGCCGGCATGCTGGAAATCGCTGACAATGGCACGGGCATTTCCAAAGCACAGGAAGACAAACTGTTCAGTCCTTTTTTCAGCAACAAAAACGGCGGACAAGGCATCGGCCTGACGCTGGCCCGCGAAATACTGACGGCGCATGGCTGGAATTTTTCATTGCAAACCGGAGCGGATGGGTGGACGGTTTTTAGGGTTGGGTTTGGCGGGGGAGTGGAGTGAAAAGTGGTAGAGGAAATGTAATCTGCTTATTATCAGGCACTTGAGAGAGGATTTGTTTGCTATTGTGGGAGTGGTAATCTGGGAGTGCCTTTGTGGGAGGCGTGAAAAGTGCGTCTGTTTATAAGTTGGATGTCATTTTAGGGCGACATTGCAGACAATGAAGATAGTAACAAATAAAGACAAAAAATCGTAACTTTGAAGTATGGAAAAGAAGTCACTTTATACTATCGGACACGGTAACAGAAAGCCAGAAGATTTTCTTGCTTTATTGAAAGAGTTTGGCATTGAATATCTCATTGATGTTCGTTCCCAACCTTATTCTAAATTTAATCCGCAGTTCAACCAAAACGATCTGAAATTCTTTTTGGAAAGGAACGACATTAAATATGTTTTTATGGGCGACACAATTGGTGGCAGACCAAAAGACACTTCCTGTTATGACTATGAGGGGAAGGTTGACTATGAAGTAGTAAAAACGAAAGAATTTTTTCTAAACGGAATTGATAGACTAAAAACTGCCTACGACAAGGACATTAATGTTGTAATAATGTGTAGCGAGAGTAAACCTTGTGAATGCCACAGAAGTAAACTAATTGGTAAGGTTCTTATCACGGACAATATTATCTTAAAACATATTGACGAAAAAGGCAAACTCAAAGATCAATTAACAGTAATAAATGAATTAAATAAAGGACTTTCAGAATATGACTTGTTTGGAAATCCAACTAACACTACTTCAAGAAAAGCCTACTTATAAATTATGGAATTTTTCACAATTGGAGTATACAACTCAACTGAAAATGAGTTTTTTGACAAACTAACTCAAAATAATATTGACGCATTCTGTGACATTAGACAACGCAGGGGCGTTCGGGGTGTAAAATATTCCTTTGTGAATAGTAATAGGCTACAACAAAGACTGAATGACTTGGAGATTAAATATGGTTACATTTCTGACTTAGCTCCTACAACAGAAATCCGAGAACTTCAAAAAGAAATTGATGAAGAAAAAGGAGAATTGAAAAGGGAACGGCAAGAGTTAGGAAAAATCTTTATTATTGAATATAAAAACAGAATTCTAAAAAATTTTGACTTTGAAAAATTCTTTGAAAGCCTTAACCAAATTGGTGCAACTAGAATTGCACTTTTCTGTGTTGAAGAACACCCGGAGGCTTGTCATCGATCTATTGTGGCCGACAAACTGATGAATAATTATAACTATAAAATCACCCACTTGTAGAATGGAAGTATTAATTGTTGCAAAAACCCATATGTCGAATGCTGCTTGTGTTGGAGGTTTAGTGCTATCAAACAATCGTTATGTTAGATTATTAAATCCTGGCAATTACAATCAGCCAGCAGACACAGATTTTGAAGTGGGAGATGTTTATGATTTAACTTTTATTGACAGAACCAACATTCATCCGCCACATATTGAAGATGTAATTATTTCTTCGAAAACATTTCTTCGCAGAGTTGATAATATGTCAACCTTGCTAACCCAGCAAAATGTGATAGACTGGAATGGACATATTAATAATTTATTTGACAGTTTGTTAAGTTGGACTAATAGTGGGACAGGCTACATTCCATCAGGCGGATCAATGCCTTCAAAGAGTGTTGGTTTTTGGGTTGCGGATAAAGACCTTGTCCGGGTATCATTTGAAAACAACAAAGTTCGTTTTCGTTATCCCAATGGAACAAATTATAGGAATATAAGCTATGTTGGTTATCAAGACACATTAGCAACAATTCCAGCAGGCACAATATTAAGAGTTTCGCTTTCAAGAATATTTCCACCAGAAAATTCAGAGATTACTACACCTCGTGGCTATTATCTTCAATTATCAGGTTGGTATCAAGGCGGATAGGGGGCAAATTAAACTAATCTGCAACCAATTGTTGACATTGATTCCGCATAAACATTTGTGCTAAAAAACCCACCTATCACTAATCTGCAAACCGTTTGAGCCTTTTTTCAGCACCAAAACGGCGGGCAAAGAGTTCGGGTCTCACTGCATCTAATTCACAGGAATATTACCTTGAGTAACATGCCCTGAACAACAACCTTGAAAATTAACCAAACAATAGTGCAATTTTCAAGGTTAATCTATATTTTTGTCGAATGATTGCACGACAAATTACCCAAACGATACTGGAAAATCTGCGCCACTTTCCCGTAGCCGGCATACTCGGTCCGCGACAGGTTGGAAAAACAACTTTGGCCAGAGTACTTACCGTGCAGTTTGCACAACCTTATGTCCATTTGGACTTAGAATTGGACAGTGACCTCAGTAAATTAGATGAAGCAGAGACATACTTGAGGTTCCATCAGGATAAATTGGTGGTGATTGATGAAATCCAGCGTTTGCCGCGCCTTTTCCCTTTGCTTCGTGCTCTGGCAGATGAGCAACGTCGTCCCGGCAGGTTCCTGATCTTAGGATCAGCCTCTCCGCATATCATTCGAGATAGTTCAGAGTCACTGGCCGGCCGTATTGCCTACACTGAGTTGTCGCCATTATCTCTATCGGAAGTAACAGGTATTGTTCCATTGAAGCAGCATTGGCTGCGCGGTGGTTTTCCCGAACCATTACTCATGGACAATGAACTAATGACCTGGCGTTGGTTAGATAATTTTATTACTACTTTTTTGGAACGCGACCTGCGTGTTTTAGGATATGAAATAGCACCGGCTACGTTGAGAAGACTTTTACAAATGCTTACCAATTTACATGGCAATTTGTTGAATATCAGTGAACTTAGCCGTTCAATGGGTGTTGGGACGGCTACATTGACACGTTACTTAGACATACTTGAGGGTAGCTACTTAATCCATCGACTCACACCCTATTATATCAATAGCGGAAAACGTTTGGTAAAATCGCCTAAGCTGTACTTTCGAGACTCGGGGCTTTTTCATTCACTATCTGGAATTTCGACTTTTGAACAACTGCTTAATAACCGCTTGTTAGGCGCATCCTGGGAAGGTTATGCCATAGAGCAAATCCGTCGGGACGCTCCTGAACGAAGCCAATTTTTTTTCTATCGCACCCATACCGGAGCAGAAGCCGATCTTGTATTCCAATCACCCAAAGGCAACATCTATTTGATTGAAATCAAGTTATCGTTATCAGCAGGGATTAGCCGAGGCTTCTACCAAAGCGGAGATGACTTAGCAGCAAAGGGCAAATTTATTGTAGTACTTGAGGGAGAAAGTTTTCCAAAATCCGACGGAACATGGGTGTGTAGTTTGCAGGATTTTTTACAAAACCATTTACCGGTATTACAATAAACAGGTATGGAACAGATCAAATGGTTTGACCGGACATTCGATTTCAGCAGCCGGCAAAATATTTTTCCGGGCATCGTGGAGCGGCTGGAAGGCACTCCCATCCGCCTGCGGGATAAAATCGGGACTGTTTCTGCTGCAACAGCCGTTTGGAAACCCGATGGCAAGTGGTCTATTGCCGAAAACATCGGCCATTTATCCGACCTCGAACCCCTCTGGCAGCTGCGTTTGCAGGAAGTGCTGGCGGGTAAAAAAGAAATGACCGCGGCTGATCTGCAAAACAGCAAAACCTGGCAGGCCAACCACAACCTCAAAAGCCTGTCGCAATTGCTGGAGGAATTTACGGCCCTGCGCTCCGAAACCTTATCGCTTTTATCCGCCATTCGTGAAGAGGACGTTTTTAAATCGGCTCTGCACCCGCGCCTGCAAACGCCCATGCGGATACTCGATTTGTTTTTATTTACAGCCGATCACGACGATCATCACCTGGCACAGATTACGGCGTTGAAAAAGAGCGCGCATTCGTTTTAATCTATTTATTATCAGGCACTTGAGAGAGCGTTGGCTCGCTATTGCGGGAGTTGTAATCTGGAATTACCTTTGTGGGAGACGTGAAAAGTGCGTCTGTTTATGCACAACTTTAAAAAACAATATGAAATTAGGAGCATTTTCAGTAAGCCTTAGTGTCAAAGACATTAACGCTTCAAAACAATTCTATGAGAACCTGGGCTTTACAGCTTTCGCAGGAAGCATAGAAAGAAATTATCTCATTATGAAAAATGAGAATTCACTCATCGGACTTTTCCAGGGAATGTTTGAAGGCAACATTTTAACTTTCAATCCGGGTTGGGACGAAAATGCCCATAATATTGAAACGTTTGACGATGTCAGAGAAATCCAGCGACAACTAAAAAATAAAGGTGTTGCCATAAATCCGGAAGCAGACGAGCAGACTTCCGGACCTGCAAGTTTTATGATAACTGACCCGGATGGGAATGTAGTACTCATTGACCAGCATCGCTAAACATTGTTTTTGTCAGCCAGTTTGAAAAGCATAACTTATTCCCTGCTCCTGCTGTGTGCAACGCTGTTACAGGCACAGCCAAATCCAAACTTTCAACTACTCTCTACGGCTGATGGATTGTCGCAGGGAATGGTATACGACATCCTTCAAAGCAGGGACGGCTTCATCTGGGTAGCCACCAATGACGGGCTAAACCGCTACGACGGCGCCCGGTTCGAGGTCTTTTCTCCCGATCCATACAATCCATTCTCCATCAGCGGCAGCGAGATAACCAGCTTGTTTGAAGATCACAGCGGGTTGATTTGGATAAGCACGCCTGACCAACTGGAAGTGTTCGATCCCAACAGCAGGCGCTTTTTTCATGTGATGCATGAAGGAAAACCTGTGTCCAGTCAAGTGTATGCTTATTTTGCAGAAACGTCGGATGGCGCCGTTTGGCTTACCGACGAATTCCATATCTGGAAAATAAGCTTACCCGAAGGTTTGCTGGAAAAAGCCGTGGCAACTGGCGATGCTGCCATAGCCCCACCTTGCCGGCACATTGCCTTGCAGCGTGCAGACGGGGGATCAGGACCACCGCTGCGGGCTGCAAGAATGTTTCATTCCAAACATCAAAAATTGTTGATCGGCACCAATCAAGGGCTGTTCCGCTTCGACCCCGCCACGGAAAAGGTTTTTCCCGAATGCGCCATTCCGGATTTTGAAGTCCGGGGCATTGCAGAAAATAAGGTCGGCGAGATCATAATGATTGGAAAACTGCCTGCTGATCCTTTGCATTGGGTTTGGATATCCGGCTCCGGCGTTCGGGAATACAGAGACCTTTTCAATCCGGTTTATCCGCGTTCCGTTTTTACATTTGATGCTGCGGGATATTTATGGACGTTACGGGATAAATCCATTCAAAAATGGCAGGTATCTGCCTTATTTAACCGGGGCAAACCAGAATTAGAGATCAAGACCGATGCATTTTTATTAAAAGGTAAATATGCGTATTGCACCAAATTTCTCTTTGACCAAAGTAGTGTGTGCTGGATTGGCACAAATGGTTTTGGCATCATCAAACTGAATGAAAAAGCACCCAAATTTAAAACCTGTCTTCCCGATATTACACAACGTATCGTGGTAGAAGCTCCCGATGGAGGGTTTTATAGTATTGAATCCCCCCAGATAAAATATCGTTCCAAAAGCTTTGACCGGCAGGCGCCTAATGTTGATTTTTTTGGCAACTTCCACCCATTTGACAATAACTCTGTAGGGCGTCTTGCCGTATGCTTCGACGCTGCCGGGAACGGCTGGTCTTTGAGCCGCTCCGATTCCTTGCTGTACCGAATGGATGCCATAACGAAATCCGTGCAATCCTTTCCCTGGCGTGGCATTGGATTGTTGTGCGACCGCAGCGGCGCCTTGCTGAGCGCCGGCAAAACCGGCTTGCGCAAATTTGACCCCCGAACGAAAACCAGCTCGGAGTATCTTTTCGACAAACCGCAGAAAAGGGCAACTGATTATTCCCACTATTTGTACGAAGATGTCGATGGCGCCGTATGGCTATTTGGTTTCGAGGGATTGACCAAAGCCACTCCGGAAAAGACAGGTTATCGCTTCGAATATTTCAGAAACAACCCGAATAACCGCTCCTCGCTCAGCAACAATATCGTACTCAGTGTGGCCGACGATCCCTTAGAACCCCGGAGGTACCTTTGGGTAGGTACCAAAGCCGGCGGACTCAACCGTCTTGACAAACAATCGGGGCAATGGAAACACTATAAAATGGAGCAAGGGCTTCCTGACAATGTGGTGTACGGCATTCTGGCAGAAAACGTTAAACCTGGTACGGAATCCGGTTTTATCTGGCTGAGTACCAACAAAGGGCTGTGCCGCTTCGATGTCCGGGCGGAAACGAGCAAAAACTTCAGCGTTGCGGATGGCTTGCAGGACAATGAGTTCAACAGCTCCAGTTACCTGAAAACCAAGGACGGAGCCATGATTTTCGGCGGCGTAAAAGGCCTGACGGTGTTCCATCCCGACAGCCTTCGCTTCAATGAACATGTGCCGCAAATCCATATTGTCGGGCTGAAGGTGAATAACCAGAAATACGATATTGGGATATTGGGATATTCGGATACTGAGCTCCAATCCCCCAATATCCCAATATCTAAATACCCTAATATCCAACTTTCCCACAACCAAAACCTGCTCAGCATCGATTTTGCGGCGCTCGAATTCACCAATCCCGGGCAAAACCAGTACCGCTACCAACTCCTGGGTGTTGACAAGGACTGGGTAGCATTGGGCAATAAAAACAACATACAATTCGCCAACCTCGCCCCCGGCTCCTACACGTTCAAAGTGGAAGGCAGCAACAACGATGGTACCTGGAGCGTGCAGCCCGCCGAACTCCGTTTCACCATTCGTCCGCCTTGGTACGGCTCGTGGTGGGCTTACGGCTTGTACCTTGTCCTGGCAGCCACCGGAATCAGGCTTTTTTATCGTTACCGGCTGCACCAACGGCTCGAACACCAGGAAACGCTGCGGCTGCGGGAATTAGACGATTTTAAAAGCCGCTTTTTTACCAACATCACCCATGAGTTCCGGACGCCGCTGACAGTTATTTTGGGCATGTCTGAACGAGTGTTAAGTGACGGGGTGACTCAAAGTCACCCCGTCACTATAGCACAGCCGCTGACCCTGATCAGACGCAGCGGCGAAAACCTATTGCGGCTGATTAACCAGATCCTCGACTTAGCCAAACTAGAGTCGAACACCCTGAAAATGAACTATATACAGGGTGATATTTTGGCTTTTACCCGGTATATTGCCGAAAGCCTGCACTCCCTGGCCAACGCCCAAAATCTGATGCTCCGCGTGGAAAGCGATCAGGCTAAAATCGTTATGGACTACGACCCGGAGCGTTTTTTGCAAATCGTCCACAATCTCTTGTCCAATGCCATCAAGTTCACACCCTCCGGCGGCAAAGTGATCCTGCGGGCTGATCTGGAAGACAAATGGCTCAAAATTTCCGTTTCCGATTCCGGTGCGGGTATTCCGGAAGAAGAACTGCCGCATTTGTTCGAGCGGTTTTTTCAGGCCAGGAACCAGGAGCACACCAAAGCGGGAGGCACGGGCATCGGGCTTTCTTTAACCCGCGAATTGGTTAAAGCGATGGGCGGCGACATTTCGGTGGAAAGCACGGTCGGTGTCGGCAGTACGTTTTTTGTGAAATTGCCTGTCACAAACAGCAGTGCTTTTGAGGAAAAAACGACACCAATTGACGGAATGACTTGGAGTCAGCATAGTGTCGGGGTGACTTCAAGTCAGCCCGACACTGCGAGAGATCAGCATAGTGTCGGGGTGACTCCA
>JAYSZC010000405.1:0-4341 GCA_043738235.1 Lewinellaceae bacterium
GATTTGCTTATCGGATGCAGTGCCCTTGTTCATAATTTAATTTTGGTATCCGAAAACGTTTCAGACCTTGGCAGGATTGAGCATATCCAAATAGAAAACTGGGTCGTTCGACCTGTTCGCTGAAAGGCAAACCCGAAACATGGCAAACAGCACCAAACATATCCGCGAACTCATCGGCGAAAATGAAATCGAACAGGCAATCAACCACTTGTTGGAGCACCTGTATAATAGCGCCGAACACGACCTCACCGACTCCGCGGTGCTTCAAAAAAGCCGTTGGGCCGAATACAAACGCAAGAATGTCAGCGGATTAGCCAAAAACGAGGACATAGATGGCATCCGCGATGCTTTGCTGAAAATCGTCCGGGAAATCGACAACAGGGCCACCAAAGTGCATACAGGATATCACACGCAACATACGCCGCCGCACCCACCGGAAGCTCCGCCGCCACCGCCGCCCAAAACCTACCTGGCGCAATGTTTTTTTAACGGCGATCCGAACACCTACTATGTTGTTCCCAACAACCAGATCGTAGTGGTCAATCCCATGAGCAATTATCCGGTCGTGGTGGCTAACCGTACGGCATCCATCAATCCTGCTTTTGCGTGGGTTTACCAGTTTCCCAACGGATTTTATTACAGCATCGACCACAATGGCGCCATCTGGGGCGTCAATGCATTCGGGATGCCCGTGCAAATGGGGTATGTGCAATATTTGTAAGTTTTTTGGTTGTTGAGGGTTGAGAATGTTGAGCATGTTGAGGTTGTTCAATATCGCGTTTTGTCTGCTGCCGAACGTTTGTAAACTATTTTCCCGCTTTTCTCCATCCTGAAAAGCCGTTTGTGCGTTTGTATCGTACATATTCACTGGCTGTCATTTTACAGCATTCAACCCACTTACAAATATGAAATTGATTAGCATCCTTTTAGTGTTTTTAGCCTGCAATACGGCCGGCCGGCCGGCCGATCAGGCCACTACCTCCCTCGATACGCCCTCCGTTGTAATGTCTTCAGATAGTATTGTGCCTCCGCAGTACGATGCCCAGGGAAAATTAGTAACCGTGACCAAAACCAAAGAAGAATGGAAAAAACAGCTCGGTTCCGAGGCCTATAAAGTGCTGCGGGAAGAAGGCACCGAACGGGCTTTCACCGGTACACTCTGGAACAACCACGAAAAAGGGATTTTTGCCTGCGCAGGTTGCGGATTGCCCCTGTTCTCTTCCGATACTAAATTTGACAGCGGCACAGGTTGGCCTTCTTTTTACCAGCCGCTTACCAAAGACTGCATTAAGGAAAATGAAGACCGTGCGTATGGCATGGTGCGCATTGAAGTGGAATGCGCCCGCTGCGGCGGACACCAGGGCCACGTTTTCGACGATGGGCCGAAACCTACCGGGCTGCGTTATTGCATTAACTCGGTGTCACTGAAGTTTATTTCTGAGTGATGAGTGATGAGTGATGAGTGATGAATGATGAATGATAAGTTATGAGTTATTGGAGTTTCAGGCTGGAAAGAGAGATTATGGGATATTCATTTCCCTCTTTGTTATCCGATATCAGGTTCGGAAAGGGGAAATGGATAATAAATACTTTCCCATTCCAGCCTGAAACTCCAATAACTCATAACTCATAACTCATAACTCATCATTCATCACTCAAGACGCTCTGGCACAGCTCCACCAGCACCCCGTTGCTCGATTTAGGGTGCAAAAACGCCACGAGTTTGTTGTCGGCGCCCGGTTTTGGTTCGCGGTTAAGCGGAATAAATCCTTCCGCTTCCAAACGGGCGATTTCCGCCCGGATATCCTGTACTTCAAAGGCGATATGGTGCATACCTTCGCCGCGTTTTTCAATGAAGCGGGCGATCGGGCTTTCCGGGTCGACCGCTTCTAACAGTTCTATCTTGCTTTCTCCAATTTGGAAAAAGGAAGTGGTAACATGTTCGCTTTCAACAAGTTCCGTTTTGTACGGCGCAGTACCCAGCAATTTTTGAAACAGTTCGTTGCTGTCTGCCAGGTCGCGGACGGCAATGCCGATATGGTCGATACGAATCATGGTTTATTTCTTTTTGATCCAGATTTGATCTTCTCCGGTCAGTTTGCTCAGGATATTGATCGTCTCCTGGATTTCGCTCACCCGGACGTAATCGAACCTGACACCTACCTGGTATCCGTTTTTTTCTAAAAAATAAACTTCATGGCCGTCCTTTTTAATCATTCTAACCAAGCGGTCGGCATTGGTTTTTTCCCGTAACGTTGCAATCACGAGGATACATTCCCGCGCGCCGGCTTCTTTAGCCACCACGTCGCGGGCAGCTTCCATTTTTTCATCAGCCGACGTTTGCGCTGATTCTGCCGGTGTTTCACTTACTACAGGTTTGTCCGGAACAGGCGCTACCGGCGCTTCTTTTGCCGGGCGTTCATCTGTCTGGCCGTTTTCGTCGCGCTGCGCCTGAATGGCTTGTTTTTTCTTTTGTTGCCAATACCAGATGCCGACGGACAGCGACAAGAAGAGGAAAATGATACCCACTGCCAGTCCCCAGCGCGCGCCACCACTGCGGGAAGTGGGCGTATACGTTTCATCAGGAACTGTATAGGGCGGAGGCGATGCAGGAGGAGCGGCAGCGAGTACGGCATCGGCAGCCGGTTTGTCCACTACTTCCCGCGAGCGGGCAATAGGCGAAAACTGCAGCGGCGGCAAGCCATAGGAACTGGCGTTGAAATTGGTGGAATCCGGCAAAAATTGAATTTTTTGCACATAATTCCGGTACAAACGGCCTACTCCGGGCAATGTTACAATTTCGCGCTGGTTGAGCAGGGCCTGCATTTTTTCAACAAAATCAGCGATGGCTTTGCGGGCATCGTCTAATGCGACGCCATGTGTTTGAGCCACATCGCCTACTAAAATGCCGTCATCAACAGTCAGGTTTTCACTGAATGCCAGCGTTTTGGCGGGCGGCGCCACAGAACCTCCTACATAATCTGCGGAAGCCGGCGTTCGGGTGGCCGTAAAGCCCCCAAATCCGGGAATAATCAGCGCGTCATGCAGGAAGAGCAGTTTTTCGATATGCGCCGGAATGTCAATTTGCATAGTCAGTGGGATGGAGAAATCCAAAATGAGCGAAAATCAGTCAAAATTAATTCGATTATGATCATCACCAAAACGGTATAAACCGACAAAATCGGAACGAAACAACCAATTTGATTGGGTCAATTTATAACATTCTGATTACTAAGAGCAATTAGCTTGCCAAAACGTTTGCAAAAATAGGTTTTTTCACCCGATTTATGTCGTTTTCATTATTTGTTGCCTGTGAAAAAAAATCACCGGGTGGGTTTGGTGTAAAAAAAACAATAAGACTGTATTTTTGGCCTCAACTATAAACAGACCTAAAAAATATGAGCGAAGTCGAAAGTTTTTTCAAATCGGCTTTTTCGGTTGATAATGTCATTTTCGGGTTCGACGGCGGCGATCTGAAAGTCCTGCTGATTCAGCGCGGAGCGGCTCCGTTCCGGGGCAAGTGGGCCTTACCCGGCGATTTGGTGTACCCGAATGAAGACCTCGATACGGCAGCAGAACGTGTGCTGGAACAACTCACCGGACTCCGGGGCGTGTACCTGGAACAGGTTCGCACTTTTGGCGCCGTCGACCGCCACCCCCTGGGCCGCGTTATTACCATCGCTTATTTTTCCCTGATCAAGGTGAGCGATTTCGCCCTCTCACCGGCATCTTTCGCGCAGTCTGCCCATTGGCACAGCATTTCGGATGTGGGTGAACTGGCTTTCGACCACAATGAAATCCTGGATATTTGCCTGCAACGCCTGCAACGGAAAGTGCGCAATGCACCGGTGGGCTTTGAATTGCTTCCACAAAAATTTACCCTGACGGAACTCCAGCAACTGTACGAATCGGTGCTCAACCTGCCCAAAAACAAGGGATTAGACAAACGCAACTTTCGCAAAAAAATACTTTCCATGAACGTCCTCGTGGAATGTCAGGAAATGCAGGAAGGCGTCGCGCACCGGCCCGCCAAACTCTACCAGTTCGATCGCGAACGCTACGACCAGTTTGTGGCGGAAGGATATAGTTTTGATATTTAGTGTATGGTGTTTAGTGTTTGGTGTTTAGGGCGCTTCGGGCTTGGCATTTTTTTGGAGATTTAGGCGCATCTCTTCGCAGCTCCAGGAAGTGTTCAAGTATGTAGGATACTTGCCGCAATTCACTGACTAACAACATATTAGCCCCAGCGGGGCGATAATATTTGTAGCACCTGCATCTGATACGGAATGTCAGCCCCAGCGGGGCGGTAATATTTGTGTTAATATTATCGCCCCGCTGGGG
>JAYSZC010000406.1:0-4340 GCA_043738235.1 Lewinellaceae bacterium
CCCGAACGGGGTCGATCAGTTCCGCTTTTGGGACTACCCGGTGTTGCTGCCGGAAACCGCTGACCCCGATACCAATGTGTATGACATGCGCCTCACGGCCCATGCGGACGGCTGGATATACGGTCTTTTTTGTACCGAACGCAAAGACCTTGCGCGGCCGCACGACCTGTCCGCCGCCACGGCGCAATGCGGCATTGCGCGCACCCGCGACCTGCTGACTTGGGAGCGCCTGCCCGACCTTATCACATACTCCGGTCAGCAACGGAATGTCGTGCTGCACCCCGAATTTGTCGCCGGCAAATACGCCTTGTACACCCGTCCGCAGGATGGTTTTATAGAAGTGGGCGGCGGCGGCGGCATCGGCTGGGGCCTCAGCGACAGCATGGAAAAGGCAGAAGTCCGCGACGAAATCATTGTGGACAGTAAAGCGTACCATACTATCAAGGAAATCAAAAACGGGCAGGGACCGCCGCCGATTAAAACGCCTGAAGGCTGGTTGCACCTGGCACACGGCGTGCGCAATACCGCCGCCGGTTTGCGATATGTATTGTATTTATTTATGACAGACCTGCAACAGCCCTGGCGTATTATCTTTGCGCCCGGTGGCCACTTTATTGCTCCGGAAGGTAGCGAAAGGGTCGGCGATGTTTCGAATGTGGTATTTTCCAACGGATGGATACGAAATTCCGATGACGACGTGTTTATTTACTACGGTTCATCGGATACCCGTATGCACGTGGCTACCACATCCGTAGCACAATTGCTCGATTATGTCAAAAATACGCCTGCCGACGGCCTTCGCTCGGCTGCCAGTGTAGCGCAGCGGTTTGATTTGATTGAGCGAAACCTGAAATGGAGTATTTGAAAATTGGAGGATGCCTACTCAAAACTCACAAAAGCGTACTTATGCAACCAACTGCATCTGAATCTCCTGTGTTGTCGCAACTCGCCGGCTCGGCACAAATAGAATTGACGAACATCCTCGACTGGTGGGCGGAAAAAATGCCCGACCAGGAACACGGCGGTTTCTACGGACGTATCGACGGAACAGGTGTGCTCCATCCGGCTGCTGACAAAAATATCATTCTCAATACCCGCATTTTATGGACATTCAGCGCAGCAGCCCGTCGAATGGGAATGCATACGTACCGGCATGTAGCAGACCGGGCTTACCGTTACCTGCTCGACTATTTCTGTGATCATGAGCACGGCGGCGTGTACTGGACGCTCGACTACAAAGGGCAACCGGTGCAGGACAAAAAACAGGTATATGCACAGTCATTTGCCTTATATGCACTGTCAGAATACTACCTTTTGACCTATGAACCGGAGGTATTGGCAAAGGCGCAGCGGTTTTTTGAACTGATGGAACGGCACAGCCTCGACAAAATGAGACTCGGTTATTTTGAGGCGTTCAGCCGCGACTGGCAACTGATTGCCGATCTGCGGCTAAGTGACAGAGACGCCAACGAAGCCAAAACCATGAATACCCACCTGCATGTGATGGAGGCGTACACCAACTTGTACAGCGCCGCGCCGACCCCGCAGGTGGAGAGCGCCCTGAAAGCCATCATACTGCTGTTTCTGGATAAATTTAT
This sequence comes from Lewinellaceae bacterium, assembly GCA_043738235.1. Taxonomy (GTDB): domain Bacteria; phylum Bacteroidota; class Bacteroidia; order Chitinophagales; family Saprospiraceae; genus M3007. The sequence continues at coordinate 1,599 of JAYSZC010000406.1, forward strand.
CGACCCGCAGACGGCGCACCTGCGCCTGTTTTTTGACGAAAACTGGAACCTGAAATCCGATGAAATTTCCTTTGGACACGATATTGAAGCGAGCTGGCTGCTGTGCGAGGCAGCCGAAGTGCTGGGTAATAAAAGCCTGATTAAAAAAACGAACCATGCCGCCGTACTGATTGCCGAAGCAACGCTCCGGGAAGGCATTGACACCAAAGATGGCGGGCTGTTTTACACTGCTACCCCACACGAAGGCATTACTAACCCCAATAAAGACTGGTGGCCGCAGGCAGAAGCCGTACTCGGTTTTCTGAATGCCTGGAAAATTGACGGTTCTCCCCATTTCCTGGCGGCTGCTCAACGCTCCTGGCGCTTTATCGAAGAAAACCTGCTCGATCTGGAACAAGGAGAATGGTATTGGGCTTTGACCCCGGAGGGTCGACCGGATACCCTGAACGACAAAGCCGGCCCCTGGAAATGCCCTTATCACAACGGCAGGGCCTGTATGGAAATCATGCAGTACGCGTCGATCCGGGAAGTCTGAGATTTAGCCGGCTCCATTGCAGACTTACAGCGCCTGCTGAAACCCGGTGGCAAATTGGTGCTGAATGAAACCATCTGGGTAGATAGTACCAGCCCGGCGGAAATCGAGCGGTTCAACGAACGCTGCATCGAAAAATTCGGCGTCCTTCAGGCCAACGGCCGTTACCCTTATGTCAGCAACTGGGTAGCATTGCTGAAAAATAACCGGATTCAAGTGCAATTCATTCAATCATTGGAGCGAATAGATGAGGCAGCTGGTATTTCGCCTCGCGGGTTAACTATCCGGCTATCTACGCTTTTCACCTGGTGGGGCCGGTTGAAAGCCCGGCTGCATCCGCATTACAGGAAGGTATTTGCGACCTATAAAAAAGATAGTGAGGCGTTTTACAGAGACAAAAAATATATGGAAGGGGTGTTGATGGCGGGAGTCAAATTGCGGGAAGATCACCTCCTATACTGACTTTTATCATTCTGATGGAGCAACATGCCCCTGCACTTTTGTGGTAGAAATAAAAAATGTGTCCATACATTATGAAAAAGATCCTCGTTCCCATAGATTATTCTCCAAACTCCATCAACGCCCTGCATGTTGCCGCCGCAATTGCCCGCAAAAGCGGAGCAGTGATCGAGATGTTGCATGTCAACCTGGCTGCTATTTATGCCGTTCCTTTTTCCGAATTCGCAACTGCTTCCAGATTTGAAGATGAAGATGAGCAGTATGACGAAACGGCAAAAATGGAACTGGAAAAAATAAAAACGGAGTTGCTGACAGAACCGGCCTATTCCAAAATCCTTCCAATCTGCCGACAGACGGCTCTGCGGAAACGCAAAAAAATCGTTTTGCCGAAGCGGCCGGTTTGAAAAACATCGATGTGATTCTGACTGCGACCACCTTTTTTGAAGACAGTGCCATTCTGGGCGCTGCCGAGCAATGCAACGCAGATATGATTGTGATGGCTACCCACCAACGCCAGGGTTTGTCGCATCTGCTGTTCGGAAGTGTAACGGAAGTTACCGTGAACCATTCCCACATCCCCGTGCTGGCAGTTCCGATCGGGTGGAGTGGAAATTAAGATGGCCTGTTTATAGTACCTTTCTGCATCGTATATGCAGAAAATACGCCACCACCTGACTGTCCTGGATATAGGGGTGCTGCCTGACTGTTTCGTCGTCGGGCTGTGGTTCATTCATTTGTTCCAGCACAAAACCCGTCCGGATGATCGTATTGATCCACTCGGACAGTGTGCGTGTAAACCGGGGCACTTTAAACTTCGGAAATTTACTTTTCAAGTGGACAGGAGCTGCTCCGAATATCCATTCCTCTATCTCGCCATGCAGGTTTTTGAAATAATCGCCGACTTCTACCGCATAGGTTTTCCCCTGCCAGTTCCGCAGGTTCTTTCTGTGCGGCGTACTGAAACACGGATGCGATATGGAAAACTGTAAAAAACCGCCGGGCTTTAATACCCGAAATGCTTCTTTCAACACCTGTTCTGTTTCCGGGACATCCATCAGGCTCATAAAGGCCGTGGCAAAATCAAATTGTCCGGCTTCAAACGGCAGATCAACGGCGCTGGCTACCTGGTACCGGATGTTCAACGGGTTTCTACCCTCTTCTTCTACAGCACTTTGAATAAAAATGGGGGAAATGTCGATCGCTTCCATACGCGCTCCCCGTTGCGCTAAAAGCCTGGTGTTATGTCCTTCTCCGCAACCAATATCGAGTCCGTACAAACCTTGCACATCAGGCAGGATTTCAAAAAAGGCCGGCGTATTCAGCAGATCCCGGTAAAGGTCATAACCAGCCCGGGAAAGGAGCGTCCAGGCTTCGGCATTGTTGTTCCAGTATTGGCCGGCTTGTTGGTCGTTCATCATATTATATCTTTTCCATCAATTCTAAAACGGCGAGTTTAATCCTGTTTTCTTCCCTGTTTTCCAGATGTTCGATGATGCCCAGGTTTTTCATCCGTCTGGACTCCTCATACTGTCCTTTTAGAAGCAGTAAATCATCAGGTTCGGCTTTTTGAATGCATTGATAGTACTTTTCAAGTGCATCAAATACATCTGCAAACCTATTTCGGGACATTAATTGTCTCAAAAGTTCTTTGTCCAATTGAACGGGCAAGGGCAATTCATCTGCACCTGCGGATTTTGTCGCTTCCTGATGATCCGGCTTAATCTGATCGCCGGAGTTGTAAGAGGTTAATA
>JAYSZC010000407.1:0-4335 GCA_043738235.1 Lewinellaceae bacterium
CTCATGTTTACTTACCTTTCAACAAAAAATCATGCGCTTCCTCCTCGCTTTTTTGCTGACTTTTTGGTTTAACCATCTTATTGCACAGGGGAACGGCGACCTTTTCCGTATTCTGAGCGACGAATACAGCGCGCTCACCGTACGGAATAATCTGTTGCGGGATGCCAAAAAAGAAATCCTGTTCTGCACGTTCATCATTAAAAGTGATGAAATCGGTTATGCCAACCTTAAAATGCTGATCGATGCCGCACAGCGCGGCGTCAAAGTTAAAATGATCTTGGATGGCCTCGGCAATCAACTGCCTACCGATATTTTACTTTACCTCGCGGATCAGGGCATAGAGATCAAAATTTTCAATAAAAAAAACTGGACCAGGCCTTCAACGATTGTTCGCCGGATGCATGGGAAAATGCTCATTGTAGACGGCACTTACTGCGTGGTCGGGGGTAGAAATATCGACAACGAATATTTCCGGATGGATTCGCTCGATAATTTTCTGGACCGGGACGTATTGATACGCGGCAAGGAGGCCCTCGATAAAGCCGGCCTACATTTTAATGCCATGTGGAGACACACGTTCATCTGCACCGATTTGAAAGGCGTCTTTCCTCCGGATGACCGGCGGCGATGCGAGGCCCTGCTGGATAAAAATTTTCGGGAAGTGACCCGCCAGTTGCCCATGTTGCGTAAACTTCGCGTACTTGATACCATCAGTACCGCCGATGCGACGAGACCCACCATCCATCCGGTACAGTTCATTTACCCCAATTATACGTACGGAAAAAACGGCCGGATACGCCGTGCCAGCCATTTCGACCGTCGCGTCACACGTGAATTGTTGAAACTCGTTGCGGCTGCAGATAGTACGCTCGACATTGAAGCCGCTTATTTCCTGCCGACGCGCCGCTGGTTCAAGGCCCTCCGGGCTGCGCACCGGCGGGGCGTTCGCATCCGCGTGATCACCAATTCCGCCGTTTCCAACGACGTGCCGTTGATGCAGGCGGTCTACAGTAACCGGCGCAAGCGTTACAAACGGGCGGGTATCGAACTATACGAATATTATGGTACCCGCATGGTACACTTGAAAACCCTGACCATCGATCATCGCATCGCGCTCATCGGGAGCTACAACCTGGAACGTAAATCGGAAAAATTCAACACCGAGGTGGCCGCCTGGGTAGACGACCCGTTTCAGGCGGGTAAACAACAAGTTTTGTTTGAAAAATATTTACGCAATTGTATGCCCTACGGAGGGAAATACCCCGCTACCTCACCGGCGTTAAGCGAAGAACAAAAAAAACGCAAAAGGAAGGTAGCCTGGATGCGGTTTACGATTGCGCCGATTGCGGGGTTGGTGTTGTAGATTTAACGGAAGTTTATCGGAAGTTTAACGGAAGTTTATCGGCATAATAACGGAAGTGTTTATTACTTTTGTAGTGCTAAGAATATGCCATTTACACCTCATTTCATCATTACTCCGAGGCTTGCCTCCTGCCTGATGCGCATCGAATCTGCCAAACAAGCGGTGCAGGATTTGCCGATCACGCCTTCCGTTCTTGCAACGCTGCGCGAAACGGCACGGTTGTTTTCCACGCACTATTCTACGATGATAGAAGGCAATCGGCTGACACAGGAACAAGTGTCTCAGGTGATTGAAAAGAAGCAACACTTCCCTGGTCGGGAACGCGATGAAAAAGAGGTGCTCGGTTATTATGCTGCACTGGAAAAATTGGAGCAAGTTGCTGAAGCAGGAAGGCCGGTGACGGAAAATCATGTCCAAACGCTCCATGCGCTTGTTATGGCTGAAGGACGGAAGAAGGTAAAACCCACGCCTTACCGGGATGGGCAGAATGTAATACGCGATGGCCGCACCCGCAGCATCGTGTATATGTCACCTGAGGCGAAGGATGTACCGTTGCTCATGAAAGAATTTATAGCATGGATAAGCCATTCTGAACGGTCAGAATTGCCCTGCCCGATTCGCGCCGGCATCGCCCATTATCAATTTGCTACTATTCACCCGTACTACGACGGCAATGGCCGCACGGCACGACTACTCACCACGCTTATCTTGCATGTAGGTGGATATGACCTGAAAGGATTGTATTCCCTCGAAGAGTACTATGCCCGTAATCTCAGCGCATATTACGATGCGCTTACGGTAGGTCCGTCCCATAACTACTATGAAGGTCGTGCCGAAGCAGATATAACCAGCTGGGTGGAATATTTCTGCGCAGGTATGGCGGAAAGTTTTGAAAATGTCAAGCGCCGCGCCCTGGAATCTGCCGGAAGTGGAGCGCAGGATCACACTCCAGTGCTACGGCGGCTTGATCCACGTCAACGCAAAGGGGTTGAACTGTTCCGTCACAGTACCGCTATAACAAGTCGCGATGTCGGAGTGATGTTTGGCATATCAGACCGTGCGGCGCACAATTTACTTTCAGCCTGGGTGGATGATGGTTTTGTCGTGATTACCGACGCTTCCAGGAAGGGGCGGAAGTATGGGCTTGCAAGTGAATTTCAGTCGTTGGTTAAGGGTTGAAGTGGTTTTTGAGGTAATAAAAAAACCAGTTTCAACTCGCTAACGGATCAGAAATTAGCGAGCACAAAGGATTTGTCAACTCCCTTCTTGGTGTTTTTGGTATGTTCAGGAATGTTACCGCCCATGATCTAAAGATAAAATGGGCAATAGGCGAGGATGATGCCGTGGATGCGCTGGCCGTTATATTGTTTGCTCACAAGAACTAGATGACTGCTATAAAACGCCTTGGTAAAATATGGTTACTCATTATACGAAGTTGCTTAAATAAGTGTACTCATATCGCCATTTTTTTAATGATTCGCCCATCTATTTCAATCAGATTAAATTTTAAACCTTCAGTAACTTGTTTGAAGACTTCATCTTTTGCATGAAAAGATATGGCTAAAAGCGACTGATGTTGTTCATGGGTAACTAACTCCTCTACTAAGAATCGTGTACTGTCATCAGCCATTGAGTGTTGTTCAGGCTCATCAAAAATAATGAGGCCTGGGTGGTTTCCATGATAATCATGTGAAACTTTTAATAGAGAAGAAGTATATGCCCAAATAGTTCGAACGAAATCACTTGCAGAACTATCAAATCTAATATTGTAATTCCTACCTTCTTGGGCAACCACCGGCAAATAATTATCCGACGATATAGTTATCATTCGGATATCCTTACTGCGATAATTGAATTTTTTAAGCATCCTTTTGAAATTATCCGTCAGTGCTTTCAATTTCTACTTATCAGAAAGCGAGTACTCATCTTTTGGAATCCGCTCCTCATCTTTCCTAAGTTCCTCGTATTCTTTACTTAAATCACTCAACTCGGCCAATCTTTCTTCAAACCTTTCTTGAAGCCTTATATAGTAATCATATTGATTGCGAATTCGGATTTTTTCTTCAATTTGTTTTTCGGATGGTAAACGGTCATCAGAAGTTAAGTCTCGTTTAAGGCTTCTGATTTCAGCCCTTTTCCCTGTTATCTGGTTTACTAAAGAGTTTAGTATGGATTTGAATTGCTCATGGTTGCACAAAGATAGGAATTACAAAATTCCAAACAATAAGTTTTTTTCTCTTCGTTCAGGAACGTTCAAAGAGCCACCAGATCGGCCTTCTGCGTTTCACCGGTTTGTAATTGGTGTGGAGGTACAGCCGGATATGGGCAATCGCTTCTTCCTCGCTGTCGGTGAATAAAACCAGGCTCAGGTCTTCCGGAGAAATCGTGCCTTCTTTCACCATAAACTGTACAAAATCCTTGATAGGCTGGTAGTAGTCCATACCCATGACAACAATGGGAAAGTTTTCCACTTTTTTGGTTTGCACCAGGGTCAGGATTTCAAAAAACTCATCCATAGTGCCGAAGCCGCCGGGGAATATGACAAAAGCGTAGGAGTACTTGGCGAGCAAAACCTTGCGCACAAAAAAGTAGCGGATATTCACGAATTTATCCACGTAGGGGTTGGCGGACTGCTCATGTGGCAATACGATATTACAACCTATGGATGCTCCGCCGGCCTCGCGGGCGCCCCGGTTGGCCGCTTCCATGATACCTGGGCCTCCGCCGGTCATAACTGCCAGTCCTATCTCGGTTGCCAGTCGATGGCCCATCGTACGGGCGGCTTCATAGTAGCGATGACCTTCTTTGAAACGCGCCGAACCAAAAACAGTAATGCAGGGGCCGACAAAATGAAGCCCCCTGAACCCGCGCATAAACTCACGCAAAACTTTGAATATAAACCACAATTCAAATCCACGGTCGCGAGGCCCTTCGAGCCAGTTCTGCTCTGTTGGGTCGATGAAACGTTTATG
>JAYSZC010000408.1:0-1782 GCA_043738235.1 Lewinellaceae bacterium
CCTTCCTTTGGTTGCCTGCCCTGCTCCCCGGCCAGACAGACGACCCGGTACTCGACTCACTTGCCCGTCCGCTCCCCGCAGGCGCCTCCGTTCGTGTGCAGGCGGAGCAGTGTGTGGCGGTGATGTGGTATTGTTTCATTTACGCGCCGGATAGCTACAATCATTGGCCGGGGCGGTTGGACAGCCTTTTTCGTTGCTGCATCGCCGGGAAAATAAAGGACAAACGATTTGAAAATACAATGGAAGCCGATATTGATTTTTACAAAGGCGCCGTAGCCTGGATGAATGGTACTTTTGAAATAGACAGTGTAAGGCTGCTTTTTGAAAGTGCCCTGATAAAATATTCTGCTTTAGGGGACTCATTAAAAATAGGATGGTCAAACTTGCAACTTTGTTATGTCGCATCAGGCTTGGGTGACAGCCTTTTGTTTGTCAAACATTATCAGGAAATCAGCAGATTGAGTGATTTGAATATGACCGCCGGTGACCTCGCCACTTTTCACAAAAGGTCCGGAACTTCTTGTTACTTCTTTGGCAGATATGCCGAAGCGGCATCGCATTATTTCAAAGCTCTCGAATTGATTGATAAAAACGGCGACTTCGGCGTAAATACCTCAAAATCTACCATACTGATGTTGCTTGGCGGTATTTATTATGAGATTGGGGATTTTGACAATGCGGAACGGTATGCAAGACTAAGCAGCCAATCGGATTCTTCGGAAAATGGGGTATTCAACAATCTATTGGCCAGGTGTTTAATAGAAAAAGATAATTACACAGAAGCCTTGTCCTTGCTAATAAAAGGAGAAAGAGACCAGGTTTATTCCTCTGGTTTGACACTATCTTCAATACTACGGATGCAGGCAACGTGTTATCGCAAACTGGGTAATCCCCAAATGGCGCTTCCCCTGGCAGAAAAAGCGTTGCGATTAGTTCCGATGGCCATAGATGTCCGGTTTGGAATACCCGCGCTTTCCGAAATAGCCGCATGTGAATTTGCCCTTGGCAGGACAGATACGGCGCTGAAGCATGCGCTCGAATCGTATGCAGCTTTTGTCGGTTCTTCCAACAACCGGGGAAAAATGCAAGGCGCAGAACTGCTTGCTGACATCTACAAATCCAAAGGCAACTACCGAAAAGCGCTCGAATACAGCGAGTTGCGCAACCGCCACCAGCAAGAAGTCGAACGCCAGCAGAGCAATCGCCAGATGGCCTTCGGCGAATTCACCCGCGACAACGCCGCCCAAACCGCCCGCCGCGAAGCCGAAGTGCAGGCCCAACTCGACCGGCAGCGCAACATCCGCTACGCCCTTTTCGCCGGCTTGGGGATATTAGCACTGCTGGCTTTTTTGTTGTACAACCGCTACCGTTTCAAGCAGCGCACGGCCCAACAACTCGAAGCCAAAAACATTGAAGTCGAAACCGCCCGCCGCCGCGCCGAAGCCTCCGAAGCCTTCAAATCGCGTTTCCTCGCCAACATGAGCCACGAGATCCGCACCCCTTTGCACGGCATCGCGGGGTTCACCGACCTGCTGTTCGACACCTCGCTCACAGAAAAACAACGCCGCTGGCTTTCCGCCATCCACAACAGCACCGACCGCCTGGGCGAGGTGGTAAACGACATCCTCGACTTCAGCAAACTTGAAGCCGGGGAAGTCAAACTGCGCCAAATCCCGTTCTCGCCCGCCCGCATCGCCCGCGACGTGCAGGACGCCCTGGCGCTGCGTGCCGAAATCAAGGGCATCGCCCTCGAAATAGAAGTGCATGAAAACGTGCCGGACG
>JAYSZC010000409.1:0-1782 GCA_043738235.1 Lewinellaceae bacterium
TACAATAATTCGGCGCGGTGTCCGGCTTTCGTTTTGGTAAAATCGGCAATCCAGATGGAGGTATGGTTTTGCTGGGCCTGCATGGAGGCTATCTGGGTAAAAAGAAAAATAATTGTGGTAAGTAATCTCATAATCAATGCTTCAGATGTTTCTTAGGTAATCTTTTCAGCGGGAGTTTGCAACCGGGTAAATTACCTGTTGGAATCGGCGACCTCGACCAGCAGTTTCTGCGGAAATTCACCGGCTTTATCGAATCCCATTACGCCGATCAGAACCTGACTGTAGAGCGTATGAGCGAAGAGTTTGGTCTCTCGCGGGTACAATTGTTCCGAAAAACCAAAGCATTGCTTGGGGATAGTCCCAACGACTTTATCCAGCAGGTCCGTCTGAAAAAAGCCAGTCAGTTGCTCATGGAAAGCCAATTGACCGTAGCAGAAATTGCTTACCAGACGGGGTATTCTTCGCCGGGGTATTTTGCTACGGCTTTCAAGGCGAAGTACGGGTGCTCGCCGAGTGAATGGCGGGAGAAAAAAAGCGTGTAACATTTTCGAAGTTCCAGGCAACAATTTCGACGTTGCCCCTCTGAGGAATTGCCTTTTGCCTTTCAAAAAACAGAACACAAGGCCTGTAAGTGGCAGATTTCCCATCATTTATTAAAATAATGTTCCCGTGTAACAAATTCAATAACATTTGAAACAATTCTGCAATAGCGATTGGGTCGGGTAGGGAAATCTTTGCGGTACAAATATTGAAGATGAATTATCGCAAAGTATTTTGTTGGTCCGTTACCGTTGCGCTCGGCGGTTTTCTTTTCGGGTTGGACACCGCAGTGATCTCCGGCTGCGAGCGCACCATACAACAGCTCTGGAATTTGAGTGATGCCATGACCGGGCAAATGGTGGCCATGGCGTTGTACGGTACCATTGTAGGCGCTATTTTCGGTGGAGTGCCTGCCGAAAAATTTGGCCGTAAAAACGCCCTGTTTGGGATCGCAATACTGTACCTCGTATCTGCTGTCGGTTGCGGCTTGTCGCCTGATGTCTGGTGGCTGATGTTTTTTCGTTTCCTCGGCGGATTAAGTGTGGGCGCTTCGTCCGTGGTTGCGCCGATGTATATCGCCGAAATTTCCCCCACCGAAAAGCGGGGCCAACTCACCGCCCTGTTCCAGTTCAACATCGTATTAGGCATCCTGATCGCCTATTTCTCCAATTGGCTGATCGGCACAGAAGATCCGGGCAATTGGCGCTGGATGTTGGGCATCGTGGCCCTGCCTTCCCTGCTTTTTGTACTCCTTATCTTATCTGTGCCGGAAAGTCCGCGTTGGCTGGCCGTCAAAAAAGGCAACACAGGGGAAGCGTTACGGATTCTGAACCTGATCAATCCTGCAACCGCGCAGCAGTCGCTCCGGGACATGTTGGCACACACCGACCAAAAGCCACACACTGCCAGCCTGAGCGAGTTTTTTTCGAGTCGTTACAGGTTTCCGGTTATACTGGCATTTCTGGTGGCCTTTTTCAACCAAGTTTCCGGCATCAATGCTGTGATTTACTACGCTCCCCGGATTTTTGAAGATGCGGGATTGGCAGCCAGTTCTGCATTGTTATCCTCGGTTGGGATCGGCGTTGTGAACCTTGTTTTTACCATGATAGGACTTGCGCTGATCGACCGTTATGGGCGGCGTTTTCTGATGTACATCGGCTCGGTAGGTTATATCGTTTCGCTGTCCGCAGTCGCATTTGTGTTTTTCAGCGGCGCTTCGGGCGGCATGACGGTTCCCGTGTT
>JAYSZC010000410.1:0-4329 GCA_043738235.1 Lewinellaceae bacterium
TCGGCATTTGCGCCATTCAGGTAATCCATGTATTTGTCCAGAAAGTCCCTGAAATTGGTGTTGTAAGGTATTTTTTCCATGACATATTCTATCTGATGGAAAAACTTGTCTAACTGTTTGTCAATATCAAAACGGGCTGCTGCCACAGCGGCTTTCATAATCAGTGCCGCCCCGTAATTCGGGTTGATTTCGAGGGAGCGTTTGATATGGTACTCCATCGTATCCACCAAAGCAGCCTTCACGGCACGGTCGGTTGCACCTATATACTGTTCTTTATACAAGGCTGTGACGTAAAAGCAGTGCGAGCGGGCGCTGTTTTCGGATATCCGGACAGCGGACTTATTCAGCGACAGCGCGTCTTTCCAGTCGGGTACGCGGGTCACGGTACGAACAGCGAACAGCGCCGCGATGACCACTAGCACCATAGCGCCCAGGACACTCGGTCTGTCTTCCCCTTCCTTGATCAGCGCAGGCAGTTGGCGGGCAAAGAACCAGCCCGCGAGGATACAAAACGCGACGGAAGGCATGTAGAGGAAACGTTCGTTCATAAACGTGCCTACCGAAACAAACAAATTGGAAACAATACTCAGCGTGCATAAATAGAACAAAATCGTATAAGCAGGCACCCGGCGTTTTTTCAGGTTCATCAGCGCCCAGATACCCATGCCGACGTAAAGCGCCAGCGACAACAACGCGCGCCAGTCAGACCAGCCCACTTTGGGCACATGGTACGGGTAATAATCGTGCGTGAGCGGATGCGGCACAAAAAGCAGTTTCACATACCAGCCCAGCGTCAGGAAAATAGTGGCCAGCCGTTCCCCTCCGGTCATGCCCAGGAAAGGATTGTTCATCAGGTCGATCGTGTCGTTGCCGTGGTTGAGCATATAACCCAGCGCATTATAACGCACCAGGATGAATACCAATCCTGCCAGCAGCAAAGGTACGCTTGCCCCAAAGTTGCGGCCACCCGAAACATGGGTAAAGAAATAAACCGTGAGCGGAATAACGGCAATAAATGTCAGCGCATTTTCTTTCGACAGTACGCCCAGCAAGAGGAATACGCCCGACAAAATCAACCAGAGCATACGGTTGGTATCAAAATATTTTAATGTGGCATACAACGCGGCAAGCGCCCCCAGGAGGGCCAGAATCTCGTCGCGGCCTTTGATATTGGCCACACATTCGCTGTGCAACGGATGCAACACAAAAAAGGCCGAGGCGATGAACGGCACACTAAAATACCAACGGCCACCTTCTTTCAATGGAAATAAACCCAGTAAAATACGGTACAGCAACAGGCCGGTTGCGCCGTACAACAGGATATTGACAAAGTGGCTAACATAGATCAGGTTCGGGTTGTCTTTTCCAAAAATGCCAACTTCGGCGGCAAAAGTGGCCAAACTCAGGGGGCGGTAACGCCCGCCTTCGAGCAGGAACTGCTGTTTTTGGAAATACCCCATGAAGCTGTCGTAGGCAAAAATATCGTTCAGGCCGGCAAAACCTCGCTGGACGTAGGCATTGCCCCAGATGACCATCTGGTCGTCCAGCATATAGCCGTATGACAAGGAGGCGGCATACAGCCCGAAAGCCATCGCCAGGAGCAACAGGGCGGGTATCCAGTTGTTGCGCCAGAATCCCGGCAAAAAAGTTTGGGTAAGCATCGGAGCCGACACCACTTTCGGCTTCGGTTTGGAAGCAGGCATTTTATTCGGAACCTGTTTTACCTGCTGTTTGTGTTTGGCAGCCATTCGAATTATTTTTATCATTCAAACCGACCAGTTCGCGCGGTGGGTGTATAGTATGGATTGAAAACAGGGCGAATTCAAACATGTCTATGCACAAAACCACACGAATGAGCGTCAAAAACGGCTGCAAATATCGCATTCTCCTGCGTATATCTAACGAATGGGCAAGGATAAACTGAGAATGGTTGTACGTTCACCAGTTGTTCAGCAATTCGGGCTGCTCGCGATACATATCCTTGACGGCTTCTACCAGCCAGTCGCCGCCAAAAGTAAGGGTGTAGTGGTGGGAGAAATAAATGACCCATTCCAGTGTGGCATCGAACACCATCCCTTCATGGGCGCTGGAGAAAATTTGTTCCGGGCCGATTTCAAAAAGCCCTGTTTCACAATCGACCAGGTAAAGCGGCCGGCTCATGCGGCGGCTGACCAATGCGACGACCTCTTGTTTTTTATCTTCCGCCATACCGTTTAAAAATACGACTTCGGAAGGAGAAGCTTGTGTGAGCGGATCCCAGAAACTGGAATCGAAATTCCATTTTTCTTTTAATAATTGCCGTAGTCGAAGGGCTTCCGCGCCTAAAACGCGGTGATGGGAGTCGCCGGGCGCCAGTTCGGGCTGCATCGGATCGCCCGGGAACAATACCGGTAATTCACTGGCAATGGTACGCGCCGATTTTTCCACGATCCGGAACAGCGAACGCAGGTATTCCGGCACATTGGGGTCTATGGGTATCTGAACCTGCTTTTCCCGGCGACCGATATGGATGTCCAGGAGAAATTTGACAGGTGCGGCAGCCGCTATTTTTTCCACGGCTTCGAGCGCCAGGTCTGAATTAAAAATAGCGTAATGGTGCAGGTAATTGCCTGAAAAACGTTCGTTGCCCCGCGCAATGCCGTTCCGGGTGGCCGCCAGCATCGCTTCAATGGGGTCGAGGTAGCCGGTCACCCAGTCGTCGTACCAGGGCGCCCCGGCAGGATAACCCCGCCAACGCGGCATCTGAAAATGCAGGGTCATTACCTGCAAGTTGTTTTGATGCGGTTTGTGGTAGCCTTCTGCGGCCCATTTTTCTGCCTCCTGCCGAAGCATGGCAACAGGAACGTTAAAAACATTATTGGGTTGCCGGAGCACAGTACTGCCGGGGGCCAGCCCGCAGCAGCCTGTTTCCGTAATGACCTGATTATCCGGTGCATTGGACAGGCGTACGTAGTGCCATCGCTGTCCGATTTTTTTATAGAGGATTAATTGATACGTATTCACCAATGAATAGTTATCCGTTATTAGTTATTGGTTATCAGTGTTGATAATCAAGCATTTGCAAAGAATTTAATCTAGACTATTTTCCTTCATATACTTCATTCGTTTTCTGGCATTTTTAGCCGAGATAGTACTGTATAGAAAAGTTCGTGCCAGACTTTAACAAGGAACGGTAGTGGAGCCGGAGTATTTGGTCTTTATTTGCAAATAAACGGCTTGAAAATGAATTTTTTATATTTCTGTGACAAAAAGAGGGGTTAAAACCCCGTAGCGAAGTATCTGTACTAACTCCCGGCTGAAGCCGGGAGTTATTGAAATAGCGTTTTGGGTCAATCAAAAATCGAGCGACTTATATCAATAACCATCGGCTTTAGCCGGTGGTTAGTCAACAAATGCTATAAAGGGGTTTTAACCCCATTTATAACGCCAGGGGCATAATGCCGTTAATGGTCAAATTTAATGCTGATCAAACCGCGCTAAACTTATTTATAACGATGCACCAGTCTTCCAAAACTATCACAGCGCCCCGCCAAAGGACGCGTTTCCGCCGTTACCTCGGACGTTTTTACTATATCTGGAAACGCCGCTGGAATTGGTTTTGGGGTAATAAAAAATGGGCCGTTCAACGGGAGCATCCACTTGAAATAAGCGTTTTTCAACACCAGACGCCGCTCTTCAGGCGTTTGAAGGCGCTCGATATGTACCTCCAGGTCAATAAAGTGACCAACCTGCAATTGGCCACAACCCGGATCAATGGGCTGCTCATCCGGCCCGGCGAGTCCTTTTCTTTTTGGTACTCAGTCGGGAATCCAACTGCCCGGAAAGGGTACCTCGAAGGACTTGTACTCGAAAATGGCCGCCTGCAAAAAGGTATCGGCGGCGGACTCTGCCAATTGGGCAACCTGCTTTACTGGATGGCCCTGCACACGCCGCTCACTGTGACCGAACGCTGGCGGCACAGTTACGATGTTTTCCCCGACGAAGGCCGTACCCTGCCTTTCGGATCGGGCGCTACCCTGGCGTATAATTATATTGATTTGCAGCTGCGCAACGACACGCTCCATGATTTTCAAATCTGCGTCTGGCTTACCGAAACTGATTTACACGGCGCTATTCGGAGCAATGTCCGGGCGACAAGCAGATACGAAGTGTTTGAAAACGAACATTTTATACAACATGAACCCTGGGGCGGCTATTCGCGGCACAACCAGATCAGGCGCCGCGTGTTCGACAGCCTGTCGGGTCAGTTGCTGCGCGAAGAGCCGGTTGCCGAAAACCATGCGTTGATGATGTACCAGCCTTTTTTAGAGGTGAGAAGTGAGAGGTGAG
>JAYSZC010000411.1:0-1780 GCA_043738235.1 Lewinellaceae bacterium
TCGACCTGCGGGATTACAATATTTTCATTCCTTGCGGATTACACAACTTCAGGTTGCGTATGCGCGGAAGAATAAAACCCTAATTCTGTATACTGTCTACTATGTATTATGATTATTTTCCTGTTTTAAATCTCTCACGATACAATTGGAGCCATATTCAAATCTATGCTGGAGAAGGAGACCATGGCCTTACTGCAAATGATATCGTTTTTAATGCAATACTTGATGTCTCGGATTATATAAACAGTACTGGTCAGACATTTCCAGTGGAAGGCAATTGTGATATTCCCGGCGAATGTGCAACATTATGGTTTCAGATTTTACAATGTGATTCCAATGATTGTGGAAATTTTTGGGATCGTGAATAATTAGTTCAAATGTAAACCAAGTGGTGATAGCCAACTCACAATTCACCCCTTCAACTCCTCCCGCACCACCACCATCGCCTTGTCGCGCATGTCCAGCCAGGCCTGTTCCGTGACTTCGTTCCATTTTTTATGGTCCGTTTTCCGGGCCAGGCCGATGAATACATCCATGAATCGTTCGTAAGCAACCGCGTCGAAATGCCGGTGTCTGCCGTTGGCAAGGATTTGCCGGAACAGCGCTTCTTTTTTGTCCAGGTCGATCAGCACGTCCATTGCCATTTGCAGCATGGTATGTTGACGCTCGCGGTTGATGAAATGGCTGCGGTCGGCTTCGGGCATATCTTCCAGAAATAACGTATAAAATTCGTTGATAAATTCCTTGTTGAAGGCCAGACAACGCCGGTAGCTATTGCGCAACACACTGGCGTCGTCATCTCTTTTCAGACTCAACTGGCGGAAACGATGCAATACATCATGCAAATCATCGAAACGATCGGAAGGCTTCTCTTCCAGCATTTTTTCGATCATTTCCATTAACTCGGTATCCTCAATCACGGACAAAACCTGTTTGCGATGGCGTTTGTTCTTAAAAAACTGTTCGCGGTTGGAGATGATATCCATCACGGAATCGCCTGTGAACAGGTCACGACCAGTCAGCAGTTTAAACGCAACCAGACCGATGGAAAACTGGTCGGAATAGCGCATGGACTGAAAACTGAGTGGTTCGCCGTCGCCGCGCAGGTATTCGGGACTGAGGTACTGGCAATCTTCCCGGAATTTACCGAGGGTGCGATCGCTCATGCCCGCTTTGATGATGTCGAAAGGGGAAATCATCATGTGCTGCTCTTCGTCGATGTAGATTTTGGAAGGGCGAATGTTGGAATGCAGAATCTTTTTCTGGCGCAGGTAGCTGAGCGCATCGGCCAACTGGAACAGCCAATCGACGGCCTGGGAAACCGGGCGAGGTCCTGTTTTTTCGAGTACGATGGGCAAAGTCGGGCCGTTGACATATTCACAAATGATATAAAACGGGAACCGGTCGAGCGATTCGCCCAGCAACTTGATGATATTGCGGTGTTTCAACTGCGAAACAGCCCGGATTTCGTTTTTGATCTCCTCCGATAAGACGGGCACTTTCAACACCTTGGTCACAACCCGGCGGTGGGTAAAAACATCTTTCAGCAAAAAAATAAGCGCCGAGTTGCCATCACCCAGCGATTTTTCAATGTCGTAATACCCACGCAAACGCTGTCCCATCACTTCCAGCACAATCTGTATCTGGTCGGATACGCCGCGTAGCAACAACTCCGGCTGGGTCGTATTCAGGTATTGAGGCAGCGTCGTTTTGAACATTTCCAGTTCAGACAGGAAAGCATGGCGGATGCGGTTGAGTTCCAGGTTTTTATCATCAAAAC
>JAYSZC010000412.1:0-11710 GCA_043738235.1 Lewinellaceae bacterium
CCAAGCGCAGATAATCTTCTTTCGTCATGTCGTTTTTTTTCACAAACATAACCCTTTGCCCCTTTTACTATGCTATGCGACAATTTGAAATGCACCCCATGTTGACTATGTTTCTAACATATCCGAAACCATGTCTTTATGAAACGGTTGTTTTCCTTCGCTCCGCTTATTCGCTTCACCGATCTTTGGTTGCTTGTTTTCCGTGTACTGGTATCGGGATTTATGCTTTTCGCGCACGGCCTTCCCAAATGGACAAAGCTCATGGCGGGAGGAAATATCCAGTTTGCCGACCCTTTCGGTATAGGGACAGGTCCGTCTCTCTCCCTGGCGGTTGGCGCCGAAGTCGTTTGCTCAGTTTTGTTGTTGCTGGGACTTTTCTCCCGTTGGGCCACTATCCCGCTCATGATTACGATGTTCGTAGCAGCATTTGTATCTAATGCCGGTCAGCCCTTTCAGAAAATGGAATCCGCACTGGTTTACCTGTTGATGTATATCACACTCTTTGTTTTTGGTCCGGGCACTTACTCGCTGGACAGGTTATTGTCCGAACGATTAAAAGCGTAACAGGGGACAATACCTTAGTTCGTCACCACAATTTTGTATTTCTTCCCCTTCATTTTTTCCGTGTGAATGGCTTTCAGCAAATGTTGTGCAATGTCCTTTTTGACGGCAACGAAGGACATAAAGTCCATCACCTCAATTTTTCCGATATCGTCTTTGTGCAAATCGCCTTTTTTGGACAAAAAGCCAACGATGTCCATTTTGCTGAGTTTGTCTTTTTTGCCGCCGCTGATGTACAAGGTGACCCAGGGAGAAGGGGCGGGCAAAGGTTCTTCTTCCGTTAATTCGAGCACGGGCGGCGCTTCTGTCAGGTAAACCGGCAGCGGCTCGTCGTGCTGTACAATCAGGTAAGCCGTTCCTTCCGCGTGCATACGGGCCGTGCGTCCGTTGCGGTGTACAAAGTCGGTTTGTTTCAGGGGCAATTCAAAATGAATCACGTTTTTCACTTCAGGGATGTCCAAACCCCGTGCGGCCAGGTCGGAAGCGATCAGGTAAAGCGTGCTGCCGTTCCGAAACTGCACCAGTGTTTTTTCCCGTTCCGGCTGTTCCAGTCCGCCGTGGTAGCAGGCGCTGGGAATACCCATCGCAGCCAGTTCATCCCGTACCTTTTCGGTGCTGTCGCGTTGATTGCAAAAAATCAGGGTAGGTTCGCTGCCCAGGTAACAAAGCAGGTGAAAAAGTGTGGATACTTTTTCTTCGTCGGGCGAAATCACTTGT
Source organism: Lewinellaceae bacterium (assembly GCA_043738235.1). Lineage (GTDB taxonomy): Bacteria > Bacteroidota > Bacteroidia > Chitinophagales > Saprospiraceae > M3007. The sequence continues at coordinate 1,279 of JAYSZC010000412.1, forward strand.
TTAACCGCCAGGCCGTCGGTCGATTGTTCCAGGGCCTTGTAATAATTCAGCACTTTGGGGTTGCTGATGCCGGTAAAAGCGGGAATATGCGCTTTGTTGGTGGCAGATGCCAGCACGCGTTTCTCCAACGCGGGCAATGCTTTGATAATCTCGCCCATCTGTTCGTGAAAACCCAGGGAAAGGGATTTGTCGAACTCGTCCAGGATCAGAGTTTTGATCCCGTCGAGGGCAAATGTGCCGCGGTTGATATGTTCCTGAATCCGTCCGGGCGTGCCGATCAGCAGCGCCGGCGGCTGGCTCAGGTTCTGTGTTTCTATTTGCATGGAATGTCCGCCGTAACAGGTATTCACCTTAAAACCGGTAGACATTTTCTGCCACACGCGTTCAATCTGTACGGCTAATTCCCGGGTGGGCGACAAAATCAGGCATTGCACGCCGGGTGTATCGGCCTTCAGCAGGCTCAATACGGGCAGCAAAAAGGCCAGGGTTTTACCGGAACCCGTGGGCGCCAGCAGGATAACATTCGGCAGGTTTTGAATAGCCGGCAAAGCCGTTTCCTGCATTGCATTTAAGGTCGGAATACCCAGGTTACCAAGGGTTTTAAGAAGGATTTGTTCTGATTCCATGACACAAAGGTACGGGGAATTGCCGGGTTTGGTCTTTTGGCACTTAAGAGGCCTGACGCAAGCCGAACATTTCATTTAAATAGGTATGATACTAAATCTTCTGTAACTCATTGGTTTACGTTGCTTTTTGCCTTTTGCAATTTTGCCCTTTTACTTACATTTGTCAGGATAACTTTGATTGGGTTTGCTGTTTTAATAACACCACATTTCCCTTGCCAGCGCAAGCAATTTCATTGATTTAATACAGCACATGAAAAGAAACGGCCTTTATTTGTAGGAAAACATCTCCAACATGAAACACTGCTGTCTTTTCCTGCTGACTTTTTTGGCTTGTTGCCTGAACGCACAAAATTGGCTCCCGCTCGCCCCGGGCGACCAGTTCAGTTACCGGCATTCCGATTCTTTGTTGATTTCCAATGTGCTTCAGGTAGATTCCCAAAAAATACTGCCCGGCGGCGACCTTGCCTTTTTTCTCAACCGCGTGGTACTCGATTGTGATACTTGCATCGTCAAACCCGGCAAATTGGCGAATCAGGGACAGTTTTTACAAAAAACCATGCTGCGTAAATCCGACGGGCGCTGGGTTTTTCAGGGGAAACAAACTTTTATGCTGTTCCCCCTGGCGCAGACGGGCGCCAGTTGGCTGCTCGATACGGCACAAAACCTGACTGCCACGGTACTCGGTGTCAGTGCCCAGATGGTGTTTGGAATGCCGGATTCCGTAAAAACGATCGGGGTATCAAACGGCGCCCAAATTATTCTGAGCAAAGGACACGGCATCCTGCAGTTCCCCGATGGCATCAGTGGCGCCACGTATGATCTCGCAGGCATTCTCACCCGCAACCTTGGCGAAAAGCTCCCCGGCTGGCTGGAGTTTTACGATTTTGAACCAGGCGACGTGCTCGAATACGAAAGCAATTACAGTTGGGCGCCCGGCACTGCGGCCAATCTTTTTACGCGGGACAAACGCCGTATCCTCGGCCGTTTTTGGGATGCCGATACACTGGTGTACGCGGTGGAACAGTTTTTTTATAATGCGCTGTACTGGAGTGGTCCACTTTCTCCTTTTTATACGCACAATACCCATTTATGGAAAATACATCCGGCGCTGGCAGAACCCTGGACGGCAGGTTACCCGGGCCAGTTTTTCGCAGCATCCGGGACACCGAACGGCGAACAGGGCGGCAGGTTAAACTGGGAAACAAATACCGTGTACGGATTGAGCCAGGTGTTGGGGGAAGGAAGTCCTGATTTTCCTTTTCAATGGGGCAGCTGCGCTTTATTCCAAAAACCGGATGGTAGCGAAGAACAAGTTTTACCCTGCGATGGCTGTGGTACCTCTTTTCATCGCCGACATTCGGTCGGCCTGGGCCTCACATCGCATACTGTTTCCTGTTTTGAGGTTTGGGATTACGGTCAGTTGACGGGCTGGATCAAAAACGGCGATACGACAGGTATCATTACGCCCGATTCGTTTTTCCTGGTCTCCACCCGGCCCGAACCATTGGCCTTTCCGGTACAGGTAGCGCCCAATCCCAGTAACGGTGACTGGCAGTTGCTGTTTCCAGAAATAGCCACGGAGCCGCTCCATTATGTCCTGCGTGATATGCACGGACGTTTGTTATCGGAAGACGACATCCCGCAGGGCGCCGGGCAACAACGGATCCCGGGCGCCGAACGGAGCAGTGGCGTATATTTATTAAAAATTCAGGGTAAAAGCGGGGTGAAAGACCTGAAGTTGATTCGAAACTGATTTGGGCATTACGGTTTTTCCTTTAGTCGGGCAATTCGCTCATTAGACGCTTTCGCAAGGGCTTCTTTCCAGTTTTCTTCATACCCGCCGGCGGGCAATTTTGCCAGGCACTGTTCACTGGCAGCAATGGCGAGTTCGGGTTTTCCCACAGATTCGTACACTTCTGCAAGGCTGTCCCAAGCATTGGCGGAGGCGGGATACAGTTCCGTATTCCATTGGAATACTTCTATCGCCTCTTTGGTTTGTTTAGCGCCCTGCAATTGATAACCTACGCTGTTCAATTCATCTTCGGTGAATAACTGCCAGCCCGGATACATTTGAACCGTTTCCCGGTAGGCTTTTTTAGCCCATTGCGTCTCACCTTTTGCCAGATTTTCCAGGAATGTACGGCTGTCAGGAGGGGCTGTTTTGCCCGTTTTTTTGTATGCCATACCCAGTACATTGTAAAGAGCGGGCGTGGGCGATGCAGATTTTATCAGGCATTGCAAAATAGCTTCGCTTTCTACAGGTTTTGTTTCCAGCAATTCCATGGCAAGGTTGATCATTTCACCCGAATAATACAAGGGTTGCAAATTGCCTGAAACAGCCTGGTGTTTTTTCTGCGCCGCTTCGAGACCTTCCGTTCTAACCGTTTTGATAAAGGCAGTTTCATTGACTTTACCCATTTTCGGCTCCCATTTATCATACTCCATATAGCGCGCGGTAGCCTTGGCCGTTGCCTCTCCTTTAATTCTGGAAACCACGTGTAAGGCGCCGTCGATACCGGCAGAAACACCCGCAGTCGTCATCACATGTCCGTTATCTACAAAGCGGGTATTGGAAAGGACGGTGGCAGAAGGCGTCATGGCCTGTAAATCCGGGATAAAACCGTACCAGGTAGTTACTTCCTTTCCGTCGAGCAAACCGGCCTTGGATAGCAGGCCAGCTCCTGTACAGACGGACATCATAAACTGGGTGGTCGCAGAGCGTTCCCTGATCCAGTCGATCATCTTTTGTTCACCCATCACAGAACCGGTGCCGCCGCCGGGGAAAACCAGAATATCGGTGGGAGGGCAATCGTCAATGGAATATTGCGGCGTTACCGTGATAAATCCCTGGCTCACAATAGGTTCTTTTTTATAGGCGACAATAAAGGCTTTAAACCCACCGGTCGAACCGAACACTTCGGCAGGGCCGGTAAAATCCAGTATTTCTACCCCGGGGTAAACAAAAATGCCGACCGAAAGTGGTTTTTCGCCCGACTGTGCCGGCAGGATGTATGCATTCATAAAAAACAAAAGCAAAAAGGTGATCTTCCATACATGTTTCATAGCCGTAATTTTTAAATTTTATTCAAAGTTATTCCTTGCAACCAAGCCTTTGCGAAAATGTCTTCTTTTGTCCAAAGACTGTCCGCATAAATCATTTGCTTTAATACTTTTACAAATTAGCCAATATCAAATTCTGTTTGAATCATCGATTTTCATTACCTGTTTACGCCTGGCTATTTTGCCCTTTCCAATCATTCCAAATTGCATGGAAATCACAAAAATTGTGTTCTTGCTGTTCCCGAAAATGCATTTGCAGGACCTGGCAGGTCCGGCGCAGGTGTTTTATGAGGCTTCCGAACTGGGCAACCGGAATTATAAAATCCTTTTTGCCGGGCTGGATCAAAGTGTGACGAGTGAACAGGGGCTGAACTTCTCAGCGCTGGAGGATGTGCAGAACCTGTCGCTGAAAAAAGGAGATATGGTCTGTGTGCCGGGTTTCGATTTTGCCAGTTTTCAGGCCGGTGAACTGGATACGGCAATCGAACGCGCCGGAAACTGGCTGTGGGCGCAGCGTGAAAAAGGCGTTTATATCGCTTCGATTTGTTCGGGGGCTATGGCTTTGGGCAAAATGGGCCTGCTGGATCACGTGGAATGTACCAGTCACTGGAAATGCCTGTCTTACATGAAAGAACAGTTCCCGAAAGCCCGCGTATTGGAAAACAGGTTATATGTATTTGACAAAGGTATTTTTACCAGCGCCGGCATGACCTCAGGCATAGACATGGCGCTGGCCCTGGTGGAGCGCTGGCGAAGCCCGCTGCTGGCGGCAAAAGTGGCGCAGGAAATGGTCATCAACGTGCGGCGCAATGAAACCGCCGGGCAGAAAAATATATTCCTCGATTTCAAAAACCACTTCAATGCGGATGTCTACAAAGCCCAGGAAATATTAGCCAACCGCCTGGATGCCTCGTTTACCATCAAAGACCTGGCGCAAAAAATGAACATCAGCAGCCGCCACTTATCGAGGTTGTTTAAAGACCATACCGGAGAAACGGTGCAGGCTTACCGGGAAAAAATGCGCCTCGAACAGGGTGAACAATTGCTGCTGCACACCGAAATGTCGGTAAAAGAAATCGCAGCGCAGTGCGGTTTTGGAAATCCCCGGCAGTTTTCGAGGTTTTGGGGCCGGGTAAAGGGAAGCGCCCCGGGGGTGTTCCGGAGGAACGGGAAAAAGCCAACTCAATAATATTCCAAATGTTGAGGACATCACGCTCGGTCATCCCTCAACCCTCATTCCTCATCACTAACTTCACTCCACCTTCCGCACTTCCGACCTCCCCGAAACCCCATTCTCATTCACCGCCTCGATGGAGAAATAATACGTTTTCTGGTTGTCCATGCCCTTGTAGTAATATTCATTGGCGTCGTGTACCATGATGCAGTTGTGCAGCCGCTCGGGGTCGGTGCCGAAGTAGATATTATAGGCGTAGGCATTGTCCACGAGGCCCCATTTCAGCCAGGCGGAGCGCTTGTCTTTTTCGGTACGCAGCACGATCAACGACCGAACCTTGTCGGGTTTTGCAGCTTCGCCGTTGCCGAATACCCGCAGGCCTGAAATGGCAAATTTGCCGGCAGCGGTATGGACGTTTTCCAGTTTGATAAAACGTGTGCGGACGGGTTTTGCCAGTTCCACATAATCGTGCGGCACATCCGTGGTGTTTTTACTTTTATCCACCAGCAGTTCCCATTTGCGCCCGTCGCTGGAATGCCAAATCTTGTATTGGTGGTAAATGTTGGTTTGTTTGCCCAGCAGACCGGCGTCCTGATCGGCGTAATTCACCTGAACGGCCCGAACGGTTGCCAACGCGCCGAGGTCGCTTTGAATCCATTCGCCGGGATCGGAGCCGGCAGCCGACCAGTAGGTTTTGATACTTTCATCGACGGCGTGGTTGGCATAATAAGCGCCGAAAGTGGAGGATACCTGCACCGGTTTTTTGTAGTTCAGCAGCATCCAGCCGGTGAACCGGCTTTGCAGGTGATCGGCAGGGCCGTTGGGCAGGTAGTGCGGGTAATCGCCGAATACCGTGTTGCAGTACATCAAATCCCCGTCGAATCCGGCGGGCCAGATGCCTATGCGCCGCTCGAAGTTGTTTTTGACGGACAGTACCACCGTCGACACATGCCACCAGTTGTTCCATTTATCCTGAAACGTAGCGCCGTGACCGGCTCCGCGCGCAAAACCGCCGGGTTTGAAAGAAAAGGGGTCGGACTGCGGGGTAAATGGCCCCAGCGGGTTGTCACCGACCACCACGCCATCGGCATAGCCGCTGAATTCGGTGCCGGGCGCGCCGTATTGCAGGTAGTATTTGTTGTTGTGGCGCGTCATCGAGGCGCCTTCGATGAAGGGATCGAGGAAGGTATTGTCCATGTATTCGCCGAAGCGCTGCCAGCCGTAGCGATCCGGTTCGAGCAGGTACATTTCCTTGCGGTAACCCATGGGTTGCAGGGTTTTCCGGTTCAGTTCCACGCCGTACATGGGATAGCGGTTGCTGCTGCCGTTGTACATGTACAGCCTGCCGTCGTCGTCAGTGAAAAACGCCGGATCCCAGCCGCCGATATCGAAGGCAGGTACGGCTTCCGTCCATTCATTGGCTTTGGGGTTGGTGCTCATCCAGATCGGGAAATCGCGCCCGTACGTGGATCCAAACAACAACATCGTATCGCCGATAATGCCTACCGCAGGCGCACACAAGTCGTCATACACTTTATGGTACGATTTGAGGAAACTGTGTGAAACAAAATGCCAGTTCAGCAGGTCGCTGCTCCACCAGTAGCCCCACTGATTGGTGGAAAAAAGGTAATAGTCGCCTTTGTAGGTCACGATCACAGGGTCGGCAGTAGCGCGGTGCCGGCCCCATTCGCTAAAATTTGGAATCGGCGTAAATCCGTAGTCCAGGTTGACCGGATTGCAATAGGTCTGTTGTGCGTGGGTGAAAGAAAGGACAGACAGGAAAAGGAGGAGGGAGAAGGATATGTATTTCAGCATGGTAAAAATTTATCTCCGGTCAAACAACACCCCGTCCAGGCTCCACTTTCCCCCGCCGCCGAACAGGAACAACACATTCAGCAACACGAACAAAAAGGGATGCTGGTCGCCGTACCAGATTTTCCCGTGCCCCATGCCGAAAGCGACCACCAGCATGGCAATCATTAGCGGGATCGTCATCAGGCGGGTGGCAAAACCCAGCATCAAACCGGTACCTGCAATCAGTTCGGTACCTTTTCCGAGCCAGGCCATCCATTGGGGCGCTGGAAAATGAAGGTCGTTCAGCCATTTTCCATAATCGGCCATTTGTTGGGCATCAAAAACTTCCCAGCCGTGGAGCAGCATCAAAAAGCCGGTGGCGATGCGCAACAAGGCATAAACAGTATCGAATTGGGGCAGCGGACGCGCGGATAGTATTCTATTCATAACTGCGAAAGTAACAGGATTTTATACTTTTCAGGCGGGAAATTCAGTAGGCAGTTTTGACGATTCATCCGCCGGTTTTCGTGATTCACCCACAATTGATTGCAATGTTTTGCCACGGCCTGCACATTTGCCTCAGGTTTTGAATGAAAGCCGACACGAGACCCTTTGAACTAAATGAAAACACCCCCCCAAGTCCGAAACACCAAACACAACACACTAAACACCCAATATCAAACGCCGGCCAACAATGAAATACACCATTCTGGGAGCAGGTATTGCAGGTCTTACCACTGCCATTGCACTTCAAAAAATCGGGATCAAAGTGCAGGTATTGGAAGCCGCGCCGGATATCAAGCCGTTGGGAGCGGGTTTGCTGCTCGCCGCCAATGCGGTAAAGGCTTATCATTAAACTAAACCAACTTTCTAATTATGAAACGATTTTTCAAAATCCTCTTGTATATTTTGGGCTTTATCGTCCTCTTGGTAGGCGCTTTTGCTTTGTACATCCAGATCAAAGGAATACCCAAGTACCCGGTTGAAATGACCGACGCCATTAAAAACCTGAAAGTGACTGTTGATTCCGCCCACATTGCGGAAGGCAAACGGATTTCCTCCATGCTCTGCCGCGAATGCCATTATTCGAGCGAAACCCAAAAACTCACCGGTTCTTTCCGCGCCGATATCCCCAAAGAATTCGGCGATACGTATTCGCTGAACATTACCCAGGACAAAACGCATGGCATCGGAAACTGGACCGACGGCGAACTGTACTATTTCCTGCGCACGGGTGTCCGCCCCCAGACAGGCGCGTACGTGCCGCCATTCATGCCCAAATTCCCGCGTATGTCGGAAGATGATATTCATTCTGTGATTGCCTGGTTGCGCTCGCCCGACCCCGAACTGGCGGCTGATCCGCGTGAATTTCCGGCCAACAAACCCAATTTTCTCATTAAACTTTTGTGCAATGTAGCCTTCGGACCTTTGCCGTTGCCCAGCCGGCCGATTATGGAACCGGATACAACTAACCGGGTTGCGCTGGGCAAATATGTGGCCGACGGCATGATCGGTTGTTATGCCTGCCACAGCGCCGATTTGAAAACGATCAACGACCTGGATTCCGAAAAATCTGCCGGTTTTTACGGCGGCGGCACGGTGATGCTCGACCTCGACGGTATGACGGGCGTCAGTACTGCCAATATCACGATGGATAAGGAAACGGGTATCGGTAACTGGACGGAACAACAGTTTGTAGAGGCCGTGCGATACGGCAAAAAGCCCACGGGCGGACTGCTGAATTACCCGATGCTGCCTCATGCCGCACTCAACGAAACGGAAATTAAAGCCGTTTATGCCTACCTGCAAACGGTGCCGGTGATTCAGAACAGGGTAGAACGGTACCAAGGCAAATAAAGGGATGAGGAATGATGTACATCCGCTCGAAAAACGTAAGTCTGGACATCACGCTCGGTCATTCCTCAACCCTCATCCCTCATTCCTATGTAGAACAATGTCGTTTTTATTCAATCTTGCATTTTTAAACGCCTGCATCTTTGCAGCACCAATATGAAAAACATGAAAATCAGCACAGCACATTTTGCCGTACCGGCTGACTTGCAACCATACCTCGATTCTTTTTGGTTTGTGGAAAGTGACGGTTCCCCGGATCAAACATCTGATCTTCAATATTGCCTGGCAACAGGTTCGGCAGAAATGATCATACATGTAGCGCCTCCTTTTATCCATACCGGCTATATTAACGGTAAAGAGGTAGAATTCCCCGAGGCATTTCTGGGAGGCATTCATTTAGAACCTATTCTGTTTAAACTGGCAGGTAGTACAGGTTTGTTTGGAATCAGTTGCAAACCCGAAGCCATTTATTCCTTGTTCAAAAAACCTATCGGAGAACTGGTGGATAGTTTTGCAGAGATGCGCAGCTTCTTCGGAAAAGGCATCGGAGACCTGGTGGAAAAGATACAGGCGGGGCCTTCCAACGAACACCGGGTACAAATAGCCGTCGCCTTTTTCCGGCAACAGGTCGCTGTGCAAAAACAGCAGGATCGTTTTTACTTTTCGGAAGCCATGCAATACATCCGCAAAGAAACCGGCCAGCAATCGGTCGACGATGTTTGCGGCCAGGTGTTTGTCGGGAAACGCCAGTTGCAACGTACGTTCCAGGACAACATCGGGATCAGCCCCAAAACCTACGGACGGATTGTACGCTTCAAAAGCGCTTATGATTTTGTCCAAAATAATCCCAAAGTCAGCTGGACCGAAATAAGCCATCATTTTGGTTATGCCGACCAGTCGCACTTTATCCGCGATTTCAAAACGTTTACAGGTAAAAAACCCTCATCGTTCAAGTCGGGACTGGCGCCTCAAACCTATACCCCGCTGGCCTTGACCGCATAAAAAAAGGCCAAAAGAAACCACCCCGGAAAACTCAACATTTTCCAACATCACATCACTGACAAACAAACAATGGAGGAATTGACATTCCGTCCAACGCAACCATTCATCACAACAACTAAATTCAATTAAGCAATGAAAACCGTATTTTCAAAAACAAACCTCACAGCATTCGTGCTCCTCCTGATCCTGTTGCCTGCTTTCACCAGCTGCAAAAAAGACAAAAAACCTACCCTGCGTGGTGAAATCGTCGGCGAATGGGAACTCAAATCATTCACGGTCGACGGCGTCGAACTCAAAGGCAGCATCGTACTGGCCTCCGAAATGGAATTTGAAGCCTATTCCGGTTCCAACGGCGACTTTAAATGGAACATTAATTACATCGACGGTTCCAGCGAAATTGTCAGCGGCGACTACACTTTAGATGAAGAAGACGCCGAAGTAGAACTCGAAAACAACACCGGCGAACGCCTCAAATTCGATGTGGAAATCAACGGCGACGACCTCGAACTTTCCGGTACGCTCGAAGGCGAACGTTACGAACTGAAAGCGGAAAGAGACTGATCATTAGGTTTATAAAGGTTTATAAAAGTTGATAAAGGTTGATATACAACTCCTCGAAAGAAGCAGGGATATCGCTTTTTCGAGGGGTTGTATATCAACCTTTATCAACCTTTATAAACCCTCATCAACATTCTCAAACATCCATCTTTACCATGAAAACATTAGAAATCCTGTTGCAAATTGTCACGATCGCTGTCATTATCGCCGGCTTTCGCACCGCGATACACGGTTTTAAGTTGTACCGCCAGGTAAAGTAGTTATCAGTTATTGGTCATTAGTTATCAGGGTTTTTCAGGCTGGAATGGGTTAAAATACTTGTTTTTATTTCCCCATTCCGAACCAGATAACTGATAACTGTCAA
>JAYSZC010000413.1:0-11699 GCA_043738235.1 Lewinellaceae bacterium
CTGAAATCGTCGTGACCATCCAACCTACCCCGGCTGTATTTTCAGTAACAGGCGGCGGAGATATCTGCGACGAGGATCCGATCGGCGGCTTGCCCGTAGGTTTGAACGATTCGGAAACCGGCGTCAATTACCAGTTGCAATTTAACAATGTGAATGTAGGCGCTCCGGTACCCGGTACCGGCAATCCGATTTCATTTGGCAACCAGCCTCCCGGCGTTGGAAATTACACCGTGGTGGCTACCGTAGTGGCTACGGGTTGTTCCATCACCATGAACGGCTCGGCACAGGTGACCGCCGTCAACTGCCGGATTGAAATTACAGACCCTTGCATTTGTTTAAACAATGCCACTAACCTGAGCAATGGTCAGTTTGGAGAGGAAATAACGGTATTTGCGATTACGGGCCAAACCTGGACGCTGATTGCCAATACAGGCCTGTATCAGCCGAACGGCCCGGCTCCTCCAGGCGCCCCGGTTTTAATTCCCCTCGGTACGGTACTTGTGGAAAGTCCGGCAGGCAGCGGCCAGTACGTGCTGAACGGCGTTCATGTGGACGATATTGGATATACCATTACGGTACGGAATGACCGCGGACAAGAATTTACCATCAGCAGTTCCTGTGCGTACCCCAATCCGGTCATACTTTCCGACCTGACGGGGCCATTCTGCCTGTTTTCAGCGCCGGTTCAGCTCCTGGGCGATCCGGGCGACGACAATGTGGTAAGCGCCGGGTTCTTTATCAACGGCGTCCCTGCCACCGTGTTTGACCCGGCTGCGCTGGGTGTGGGTTCTTATGTGATCCAGTACATTGTGAACGGCGGCGTACCTGACCCGGACAATGATGACCCGGGTTGCATTTACACCATTACCGTATTCGTTCAGGTGGTGGCTACGCCGGCCAATCTGATCTGTAACGACTTAGTGACCGTATCGCTGGATGCAGATTGTTCGACGGAAATACTCCCGGACATGGTGCTGGAAGGCACTTATGGATGTTTTGACGACTATATCGTTGAAATCGACCGGACATTGCCATTGGGCAACGGCCCCTGGCAGCTGGGCGTGGTAGGCGCCGACGACATCAACCGCACGTATGCCGTACGGGTCAGGCATTTGGTATCCGGCAACAGCTGCTGGGGCAACCTGAAAGTGGAAGACAAAATTGCTCCCACAGTCGTCTGTGAAGATTTTGACCTGCCCTGTAACGTACCCAATATCTCACCTGATTACCTGTTTTTAAACGGATTAGCCACGCTGACGCAGGCATTCCCGGTAATCACGGAATGTGATGACTATACCAGTATTTTTAAAGACGTCGTGACAGAGCAGGCTTGCGAAACCGGTTTTACCAAAATAATCAGCCGCACCTGGACCGTGGCCGACGCAAGCGGTAATAAATCCATCTGCACCCAGATCATTCGTTTCTTCCGCCCGACCCTGGCAGATGTTGATCTGCCGGAAAATTATGATGGCATCCTGGGGCCGTATTTCAGTTGCACAAATGTTTACCCAAGCCCTGAATGGATCAACCAAATAGGCCTGCAAGGAACGCCTTTCGTATTCGAGCAGACGGAGGGTTGCAACATTGGCTGGACTTATACGGATGAAAGGATCGACGTGTGCGACGGTACGTATAAAATATTGCGCCACTGGACGATCATCGACTGGTGTACCAACACAGTACTGCCCCATACCCAGATTATTAAAGTGGTGGACGATGTAAAACCGGTGTTGGCTTGTCCTGCCAACCTGACGGTCAGTACGGATCCGTTTAACTGCTGCGCAACGGTCGATCTGCCGGATATTATTGTAGAAGACGCCTGTTCGCGGATCAACAATGTACAGGCGATGGTCACGACGTTCGATCCCGACAATCTGCAACAGTTAGCAGTGTATACCGTACCCGGTACATTAGCCACTTTCCATGAAAATAACATTTGGGATAGAGATACCCTGGCCAAATTCGGAGTCGTTCAGAGCTGCCTGCCTTTAGGAACGCATACCGTGATGTACACCGCTGAAGACGATTGTGGTAATGTCGCTACCTGTATGTTCCAGTTGGTGGTAGAAGACCTGGTGCCTCCGGAAGTTTCCTGTGTCACCTTTACCCAGGTGGGGCTTTCTGCCGATAGTATGGCCATTATTCCCGCCATTTCACTGAACAGCGGCACGTATGACAATTGTTCGCCGGTTACTTTCAAAGCCCGCCGGGTGGAGTTCAATGAATGCCAGGACAATATTTTTTACCATGACTCCCTCACGTTCTGTTGTGCGGATATCGGTACAATCGTCATGGTGGAATTGCGCGCATGGGACGTAGTAGTGCCTGCCGGCGATGTGGCGCCCAACTTCCTCGATGCACGCGCCAACAGTTGTATGGTATCGGTATTGGTGGAAGACAAGGTGAAACCTACCTGTGAGCCGCCGGCCCACGTCACGGTTTCCTGCGAAAACTTCGATCCCACGCTCTGGGCTTACGGTTTTGCCACTTCGATAGATAATTGTTGTCTGGATACGATTACCGCAACTAAAAACCTGACGCAGTTTGATACCACCTGTAACAGGGGAACGATCGTGCGCACGTTCCGCGTGTTTGACTGCTCGGGAAATACTGCTTCCTGTACCCAGCGCATCCAGGTGACATACGGACAGAATTATTACCTGAAACTGCCGGACGACAAAGTCGTGTACAGTTGCAACGGCGCTCCCAATGCTTTCGGTACGCCGACGTTTTACGGCGAAGACTGTGAACTGTTAGGGGTTTCTTACAATGACGTGTACTTCACACTCGTGCCCGATGCCTGTTACAAAATAGAGCGCACCTGGACGATTATTAACTGGTGTACTTACCTGCCTGACGAACCCTGCATTGAGGTGCCGAATCCCAACCCAAGTTATATTTCCAATGACCCGGCAAATATTCGCGCCCCTATCCTGTCGCCGCCCAATACGCCGGTGCCATGGGCGCCGACCATTATTAAAATAAATCCGACGGACCCATTGCCGACCAACTTCTCGGATATCTGGGATCCGAATGCAAACTGTTACCGGTATAAACAGATCATCAAGGTACTCGATATTCAGGATCCGGTATTTGCCGAATGCCCGGCCGGCCCGGTTGATTTTTGCGATTATACCGCCAATGATTCCCTGCTCTGGAACTTCGAATACTGGTGGGACAATACGCTGCAAACCCATGACCTTTGTGAAGGCCCGGTCGACCTGAAGGTTACGGCACTGGACTCCTGTTCCGGTACCGATATTCGCTTCCGTTTCCTCTTGTTCCTCGACCTGGATAACGACGGTGAAATGGAATCCGTTGTCAGCAGTACCAACCCGCCGGCGCCCGGAACCATTCACTACAACAATATCAATACCCTCAATTATGGCGGTGGCGAGGTACGCCAGTTCCAGGCGAATGTGCCTGCTAATCAACGCAGCCGCTTTGCGATTATGGAACAGTACACACCCGATGGCACGCAATTGGTGGCAAACCTGCGCTTTAATACAGCGCAATCGCCCAATGTGTACACCATTCCACAATTGCCGCACGGCAGACACAAAATCAAGTGGATTGCAGAAGATAAATGTGGAAATGAAACGATCTGCGAGTATGAATTTGTGGTGCGCGACTGCAAAGCGCCGGTGGTGGCCTGTGCCGATGTGAACATCAACCTGATGTTTGGCGGCATGGCTACTTTGTGGGCCAACGACTTCTTCCTGTACGGTGAAGACAATTGTACGCCGATCAATATCCTGAACCAGAGCCTCGCGGTGATTCGCGCGGATGACAATCCCGGCGAAACGTATCCGGGCGGTAATCCGCAAAACCAGAGCATCCTAGTCACTTGTCTCGATGAAGGGCAAAACGTGCCGGTACAGGTGTGGCTGCAGGATGCCGCACAACCCGGAAACGCCGATTTCTGTATTGCTTATGTCAATGTGCAGGCAAATGTGGTAGGATGCGAAGGATTCTCTCCATCAGCTGTAGTGGCCGGCGCACTGACGATGGAAGGACAGGGCGTAGAGCAGGCAAGCGTCGAACTGCAGGGTGCACCCAATGTAAATATGGTACATACCACCAACGACAACGGCGCCTTCCACTTTGCTTCCATTCCGCTGGGCGCCAATGTTACGGTAACACCGACGAAAGATGACAACCCGCTGAACGGCGTATCCACGTATGATCTGGTGCTGATTACCAAACATATCCTGGGTCTGGAGCCGCTGACCACGCCGTACAAAATGATCGCTGCCGACGCCAACCGTTCCGGTTCGATCACGACGTTCGATATCGTCGAGTTCCGCAAACTGATCCTGGGCATTTACAACGAACTGCCGAACAATACTTCCTGGCGCTTTGTGGAGAAAGCCTACACGTTCCCGAACCCCGCCAACCCGTTTGGTACGCCGTTCCCGGAAAATATTTCCCTCAGCGACCTGAACACCAACATGATGGCCAATCACTTTGAAGGCGTCAAAATTGGCGACGTCAACGGTACGGCGATCGCTAACTCACTGCAATATGTGGAGGATCGCACGGCAGCAACGATGTTGTTCGATGTGGAAGACCGCGCAGTGAAAACCGGCGAGGTATTCACGGTCAACTTCAAAGGTGCAGAACGTGTACAAGGCTACCAGTTCACCATGAACTTTACCGGCCTGGAAGTAGTGGATGTTGTGCCTGGAACGGATATGAAGTTGGATAACTTCGCTGTGTTTGCCGATGCGATCACGACTTCAGTCGACGGTGCAGCCAACGAATTTGCCGTGACCTTCCGCGCTGTCAAAGCCGGTCAGATCAGCCAGATGTTGGGTGTATCCGGCCGCATCACCAAAGCAGAAGCATACAACCTGACCAACGATCGACTCGATGTAGCATTCCGCTTTAACTCCCCTTCGGGGATGACAATCAGCGGTGTCGGCTTCGAGTTGTATCAGAACCAGCCGAACCCGTTTGTGAACAAAACATTCATCGGTTTCCACCTGCCGGAAGCAGCTTCGGCTACCCTGCGCATCTTCGACGAAACCGGTCGTATGGTCTTCACACAACAGGGTGACTTTGCGAAAGGATACAACACGTTTGCGATTGACCGTCAATTGATTACAACGACCGGCGTATTGTATTACACGCTGGAAACAGCAACGGACAGCGCAACGAAGAAGATTATCCAGTCCAAGTAACACCGATCTCTGATCGGTGAACGTAACGCCGATCCCTGATCGGCGAATACTGTGATGACGTTTACTAAACTTAAAAAATTTAGTAAACGTCTTATTCAGTTTGCCCTTCCCTGCCAACCCGGGGAAGGGCATTTTTTATTTTTTACGGAACATTATTTTCGTATAAAAAAACAACCAAACGATTTATTGAGTGTATGTTTGCTCGATTTATTGCCTAATCCGTTTACACCGTAGTAATACTCATGACTTTTTTACGCGTACCATCCTGCCTTTTCACCCAAGCATCTGTGCATACGATCGTGTGCCGCTTTCGGGGTTTCAGGTTCCACATGGGTTAGATACTGTACCAAAGTCACATCTCATCAAGGCTGATTTATTGTATGGAAGCGGGCGTTGCCGCACCCAAATAGGGTATGGTTTTTGCTTCAAACAATACAAGTTTTAAAATCGACTTCGGCGTTCTACGCCGGGGTTTATTGTATTATAATCTGATCATTATATTTTCCGTAATCATAAATTCATGAAAATGAAGGAAATCTACACGACTAAAATTAGCCAGTTCCGAATTCTTACCACCCAAATGCTGACGCGCTTGTTCGCGGCGATACTTCTGGTAGTTTTGGCGAGTTTTGCCAACCAACTGCTCGCGCAGGTATCTGTGACTGCTACGGCGGGAACAGTCGGTCCGACGGCGTACACTACGTTGAAAGAAGCATTCGATGCAATCAATCTGGGCACCCACCAGGGCATCATCACGGTAGGTATTTTAGGTAATACAACGGAAACGGCTCCTGCTGTGCTCAACAGCAGCGGCGCCGGTTCGGCTGTTTATACCTCCGTGTTAGTACAACCAACTGTAGACGGTGTCACCGTCTCCGGCGCGACGACTATCGGCCGAGGGTTGATCGAACTGAATGGTGCGGACAACGTCACGATCGACGGTGACAATCCAAACACAGGCGGCACCAACCGTAACCTAACGCTTACAAATACGGCTGCTGTTACTGTAAATTTGACATCGGTTATTCGGATAGCAGTTGTAGCAGCTGTTCCAAGTGCCGATAACAATACGTTTAGAAACCTGAATATCAACGGTAATGGGGTAGGTAGAAATGCTGCTGGCAATACCAGCACAACTGCTACTGAAAACTCTTCCTTTGGTATTTATGCAGGTGGTTTAGCAACCGGCGCGACAACTGCGCCCGCCGTCTTAACCTCCGTTTCGACCAATACAGCGGCATCAGGTACCACCATTAACGCTTTTAATGCAACCAACAATGCGGTCAACGCATGTGCGCGTGGTATCTTTTTTAACGGCGCTGCTGCTACTGTTTCAACCAGCGTGACAATTGCTAACAACGTCGTAGGCGGTTCAGGAACACTGGTTGGCGCTCCGCCTTACAACTCGCCGGCCACAACTGTATATACAAAAGGGATATTTGTTGCAGGAACTACGTCTGTTTCCATAACAGGCAACACACTTCAAAATATTCTCTCTTACGTCGGCACGACAATGAACGCCATCGAACTCAATTCAGCAATCGGTGCGGGTGGCGTCAACATCAGCAATAATACGATTACGGGTGTGGTCAATAATGGCATTGCATCAGCCGCCAATGGTATTGTCCTGACCTCGTCCTCGTCAAACCCGACAGTTAATGGCAACATTGTATCCAATGTTCAGACCTTGGCCGGTGCTACCATTGCAGGCATTATCCTCAACCATACCGGCACAGCCGGCACAGCACAAAACAACAAAGTTTCCACAGTGTATTCGCGCGGAAGCGGCGGTTTTGGTTCCTACGGAATTAACCTGAACACCGGGAATGCGTGGACGATTCAAAATAATATGGTTTGGGACATTCATGCGTTCTTCAACAATGGTGGTTTGACTACTTCGTTCGGCACCTTTGGAATAAGAATAGTAGCCGGTCTCAATCACAGGGTTTACCACAACTCTGTGAATTTGTCCGGCGCCGTTATTGGAAGTTCATCCTTTACTTCAAGCGCAGCGCTTGTAATTTCGGCAACAAGTCTAACGGGTATCGAGGTTAAAAACAATATCTTAGCCAATACAATTACCGGCGCACCTGCAGGAAGTTCGATTGCTGCTATCATGTTGCCCTCAGGGGGCACGAGTGCTATGAATCTGACCTTGAACAATAATGACTATTATGCTCCTGCAACTATTATCGGGCAAGTTGGTACAGCCGCGGTTTCCACATATACTGCTGCGGCATTTGACCCCAGCACAACAGCGGGTGCAAATAACCTGAGGAATTACACGAGTACATTATTGGTGGCGAATACCAATAATGATAATGCATCCATGGTCGTTTCGCCACCGTTTACCTCGGCAACTGATCTGCATATCCCCAACGGGACATTCACAAATTTGGAATCGGCCGGTATGGTGGTGAGTACTACGACCGACATCGACGGAGAAACCCGTTCATTGACGGCTCCTGATATCGGCGCTGACGAATTTACAGGCACTTCCTGCGTCGGCGTAACTCCGACAGTGGCAGTGTTGCCAACCAGCACAAACTACTGCTCTGGTAGCACGCCTATCACGTTGACTGCATCCGGCGCGACTACTTATACCTGGTCACCCGCTCTGGGATTGAGCGCAACGACGGGTACTTCCGTAAACGCTTCACCTTCTGCTACTACTACTTACACCGTAACGGGTAATGGCTGCACCGGTTCTGCAACGGTAACAGTTACCGTACTTCAATCGCCGACTATTTCGGCTACTGCAACCCCATCCACGGTGCCTTGTAACGGAACGTCGCAATTGCAGGCCATTGTTCCAAATACGGCCCTGCCCAATACTTATTCCTTTGCGGGTTCAAGTGGTGCGTTCACATCATTGGTTGGGGGTACTCTAAGTACCGCCACAGGTGATGATGGAACCCAAACTTCCATTCCTATCGGATTTACATTTAACTATAATGGCACCACCTTTACTACGTTTAGTGTCAGTACAAATGGCCTCCTTGCATTAGGTGCAACCGTTCCTAGTTTTACTAACTTACTGGCCAGTAATACAAATGTTATGGCCCCATTGTGGGACGACAATAATCTGACTGGTGGCAGTATTGAATACCTCACAACAGGGGTAGTAGGGAGCAGGATACTGACTGTACAATGGACTAATGTGCACGTTGGTGGTGGCGGATCATCTACTAATCCAACCATTTCGATGCAAGTACTGCTGTATGAGGCTACCGGTCAGATACAATTCATTTACGGTTCAACCAGTGCGGCATTCGCAGCCACTACTGCATCCATTGGTATTTCCGGCAATTCAGGTAACTTTTTGAGTGTTACGCCTTTAAGCCCTGCCAATACCTCTACGGTATCTTCCGTAACCGAAAATTCTACCATTTCTTCGGCTACTAATTTCCCTAGTGGCACCATTTACACCTTTACACCGCCCTCGGCTGCGGTCGTCTGGAGTCCTGCTACATTCCTAAGCGCGACAAACATCACTAATCCGGTGGCATCGAATGTGACTGCTACCACCGTTTATACGGTTACTACTACGGCCACCAACGGCTGTACAGCTTCGGCTTCGGTTACAGTGACCGTTTCTCCGGCTTGTCCGGAGTGTCCGACCGCGCCTATGGTAGTGAATGACAACGGCGCTGTTTGCAGCGGCGGAGGTACGGATGATTTTGCTGCGTGGCAGGCCGGTCGCGCAGCTGCCGTAGCCGGCGCCGGCGGCACAGGTGTTACGAATACATTAGAATATTCCACCACCGTTCCTTCCAGCGGCGTTCCAGCGACGGGCGCCGGCAATATAACGGGTACAATTCCTGCCGGTTGTGCTGCGGTCAATCAGGTCGTAACTGCTTATTTGCGTTGCAACAACGGCACCTCAACTAATCCGGCGGATGATACCTGGACGGCCATCGGCACCTACACGCTGACGGTTTATCCGCAAGTGCAGGCTCCCATCGTCACTACGGATGGCTGTACGATGACCTTTACAGGCGCTTGCCCTGGAGATGTGGTCACCTTGTCACTACCGAATGTTGGCGGGGTCATTAGCAACAATGTGTCCAATGTGGTCACCTTTACGGTTACTGCCGATCAACTCGCAGGTACGATCAATTACAGTATCACCAGCGGCGTTTCCGGTACTTTATGTACTACACCATTAACAGCCACTATTCCTACGATTGCTTGCCCACTTACCCCACCCAACGACCTGTGTACCAATGCCACACCCATTGCCTGTGGCAGCACAGTTTCAGGCACTACGGTTGGCGCAAGTGTTGACGGCCCGGCGACGTCTTGTGCCGGCTTAAATGTAGGCCCGGATGTATGGTACACAATAGTAGGAACGGGAGGGTCTATAACGGCTTCGCTCTGCGGTTCCGGGTATGATACAAAAATTGATATTTATACGGGTCCCTGTGGCGATTTGTCATGTGTAGCCTCTAATGATGATAATCCTATCTGCGGCGGTAATGCTTTACAATCCGAGGTCAGCTGGGCTTCAACCCTGGGCACCACCTACTATATTCGGGTACACGGTTTTAACGGTGCTGCAGGCTCCTATACATTGGCCCTGAGCTGTGTTCCCGTTTGTCCCGATTTGAGCACCGCGCCTGCGCAGGTAACTGTATTTAACAGCGCCTGTACGACAGGTTGTGTGGTGCAGGGTGGATTTTTCACCCCTCCTACCTGTCCGGAAGGTTCTTATGTTGAATACTCTGTAAACGGCGGTGGCTGGACTTCTGACATGCCAACCTACAACCAGACAGGTCCTGAGCAAAGCATCCGGACGCGTTGTACCTGTGAAGAAAACAGTGAAATTTTCGGCCCGGCTTCCGAGCCTGTGGTAACAGCGCCGGGCGTTTGTACGCCGCCTGCGCCGAGCATTACAAGCAGCGCTGCTGCGATGTGTATAGGTGATACACGTTCATTGAGCGGTACTCCTCCGGGAGGTGTCTTTGGAGTAAGCGGCCCGGGCAGTCTGGGTATGAATAACGTTCTAACGGCAACCGGAGCGGGCCAAATCATCGTTACTTATACAGTTACGGATGTCAATGGTTGCCAGGGTAGTGTGATGCAGAATATTACGGTCAATCCTATCCCAGCGGCGCCCATAGCTGTTGCGGAAACATCGGGCATTGCCAATAATGACGGGATTGTTTGTGCAGGCGCTACTGTAAAGCTTACAGCTCCGGGTGGAAGTACCAGTTATTCCTGGAGCACCGGCGCTATGACACAAATTATTGATGTGATACCTGTTGCGCCCACAACAACCTACACGGTTACATTGACCAATACATTTGGTTGTACCGGTACTTCATCCGTTACTATCACGGTGAATCCTTTGCCAACCTTATTTACTGTGACCGGTGGCGGCGTACGTTGTACGACGGATACTGCAGGTCTTTCTGTTGGTCTGAGCGGTTCTCAAACGGGCGTGAATTACCAGTTGTTCCTGGGTGCAGCGCCAGTCGGCGCCCAGGTTGCGGGCACGGGTAATCCTATTTCCTTCGGCTCTCAATCGGCAGTAGGCACTTATACGGTGGTTGCCACGAATGCGAACAACTGTACGGCCTCTATGACTAGTCCTGTGCCTGCTGTGACAGTTTCGGCGATTGTGTGTGGTCCTCAGGTTATCGATCCCTGCATATGTTTGAACAATGCGACGACTCTGACCAACGGTCAGTTTGGCGAAGTAATCCAAATTAACTCTCCTACGGGTTTCGTGTGGACGGTGACGGCAGTAAGCGGTTTGTACACCTCCACGAGCGCTCCACCACCATCTGCGCCGACGTTGGTGGCGGTAGGTACCACTTTCACAGAAACGCCTCCGGGTTCGGGTATGTACCTGTTGTCGGGTCGCCACGTAGACGCTTTGGGTTACACCATAAGCGTCAGCAATGGTCGCGGTACCACTTTTACCATCGCTAATTCGTGCTCTTACCCGAATCCTGCGATCACGTCTAACTTAGACGGACCGTTCTGTTTGTATTCCGATGTTGTTGCGTTAACGGGTAATCCGGGTGATGCGAACCTTGCACTGGCAGGGCCTACGCAGGAATTCCGTGTAAACGGGGTGCTGACAAATACTTTTGACCCGGGCGCCGGTGTTGGTTCTTATACAATCGTGTATACCGTTTACGGCGGCGTACCGAAAGCGGCGGGTCCGAATGATCCCGGCTGCATACAATCGGTATCTCGCACAGTAAGCGTGGTTGCCACGCCATCGAACCTGGTTTGTAATGACCTGGTTACGGTAGCCCTGGATCAAAGTTGTAGTCTGGTATTGACTGCCGACATGATCCTGGAAGGCAGTTATGTCTGCTTCGATGACTATATAGTTGAACTGGACCGGACTTTGCCATATGGTAATGGCCCATGGGTTGTAGGCATTCTCGGCCCCAACGATGTGCATAAAACGTACGCGGTGCGTGTAACGCACCTGGTTTCGGGCAACACCTGCTGGGGCAATATCTCGATTGAAGATAAGCTGCCACCTGTGATTACGTG
>JAYSZC010000414.1:0-4313 GCA_043738235.1 Lewinellaceae bacterium
ACATCGCTTCCCACAGTGCAGCCAACGATGTGCTGGGCGAATATTCCTTCGTTGCTTTGCAGGCCGGTAAAGAACCGCAAACAATCGACATGCTCTACTTCTTCCAGCAAAATCCCGTAAAAAGAAGCGTCCGGTTTTTTGCTTTTATCGTCTTTCAGGGTTACGCTCACCAGGCGCGTCCGGAAACTTCTGGGCGTCACTAAGTTATACAATTGATAGACCAGCCACTCCCGGATAACATACTTGTCGCCGACGCATGGCATCACCAATTTCAATTTTTGTTGCGCTCTGAAAATACTGTTTGCATGAGACCCGTCTTTTGCGAACTGAATCATCAAGGGCGGAAAATTGCAATTTCCCTGCAACCGGCGAAAATGCCCGCGCGTACGAACCTCCACCGGGATGGCGCAAATGCTGCTATCGGGTCTGGTGTAAGAGAGCGTTAAGGCGTAGCTTACAGGTTCTTCCACCCGGTTGTTCAATAAGGGGCGGAGTTTGCCGCTGAGGGTTATGTGCAATACCTCGTTGGTCTCAAACAAACCCTTTTCTGCATGAAATGCAGACAAAACCGCGCGGACGGAATCATTTTGAAGTTCCTGTGGCTGTGCGTTTTGTGCTGTTGCTGTCCAGGCAATTGCCGGCAACAGAGAACATGTGACAACCAAATTTCTGAATAACCTTGTTGTTTTCATCGTTCAGGTATATTTATCGTCCGTGCAGCACAAACCCCGCCCAGTAATAGGGGTGGGCAAACTGCCGGTTTTCCTGTATAAACATCCGTTTGGCGTTGGCCAAAGCGCGGTTGTAAGGTATCCCTTTCTTTATTTCCCGATAGAACAAAATCATCAGGTTTTTGGTGCCCGCATCGTTGACCGACCAGAGCGAAGCCAATACATTGCGTGCGCCGGCACAAGTGAAAGCGCGGGTAAGTCCGATAATGCCTTCGCCGTTGCGGTATTGCCCAAGCGCGGTTTCACAGGCGGATAGCGTCACAAGATCGGCGGAGAGGCGGAGATTATAAATGTCCCGCGCGTAGAGCATGTCGATTGTTTGCGGTTCTTTACCGGCCTGCAAAGCAACGAAGGAATATTCGCCCAGCACATCGTTGGCTGCACTGTGGGAAGCGATGTGCAGGATATTGAAATCAGGGCTTATTTTCAAAAAATGCTGTTTAGTTGCCTGCGCCCCGGCAAACGCCTGCCCCCGGAGCAATTGAGCGATGGCTTGCGCCTCTTCACCACTGCCGGGCAAAGGTTTAAACACTTCGCCGCGGGTCAAAGCAGCCACGTTGCCCACAGGCAATTGAAAGTCTTCAGAGATGTTTCCTTCAAAAAACGGCGCAAATGCCAGTACGGAACCGGATGGTTTTTGTGTTTTGGGGCGGTTTTGTTGAAATTGAAACAGGCCCGCAGAAAAAGCCTGGCTGATGACAAATTCCTGGTCGAGAAAATGCCAGCGAAACGGTTTGCCCATGTTCGTTTCCTTTTTGGTAAGCAAAGCGCCGAAAGGGAAAGTACTGAGTTCGTTCCGGGGAATGAGCAGCAATTCTTCCAACAACACAGGTCTAAGCGGCTCTATGAGTACCTGGTAAGCCTTGTGGGAAGCATCGGCAAATGACTGCATTCGCAGTACATATTCCTTTTCCGGCAGATGCTGGTATTCCGCAAAATGGCGCGATTCGGTTGCCAGGGTCTCCAGGGCTTTTTGCGCACTGCTGTCGAACGGCGTTGCCAGCCAAACAATGGTATCCGGGCGAATGAGCAGCGCAAATACCCGGTCGTTTTTGATGTAAAGATCGAGCAGGCATTGCCCGGCATGGAGCGCCTCGCGTTGCACATCACGGAGCCGGACAACCGGTTGTTTGTACTTCAGGCGGAAATATTCGGGGTATTTTTTTTCCAAGGCAGCCAGAAAAATGCCGTACTGATCGCGCAGGGCAAACAATTGCCGATCGTTTGCAGCGATGAGGCTATCGGCATTGGGCCGCCTCCGCACCATAAAAAAATTGGTTTCCAGATCAATGATTTGCTGTCGGAAATGAATTTCCCTTTGATAAAGCGAATCTGGAACGCCGCCCCATTGCAGGGCGTATGTTTCATGCAGAAATTGCTGCGTGGCGAATGTTTTGACGGCTTCATTGGCTTCAAAACTGCGCTCTGCCAGCCTTTGCTCGCCTGTCAGTGCGTACATGCCCTGTCGCACTTCCGTGAGGTTTCCGAAAATATCGGAGTCTACCATCCATTCGCGGTAGCCGTCGGAGGGCGAACGGTCGCGCATGATAAATACCATGTCCTCTGCCTGTGTACACCGGCGGTTGGCGAGATTATACCAGGTGGTATCCTGCGTTTGTAGGTACAGTCCCCATGCAGCCCTGGCGGCATAGGTCAAACACCAGGCGTAGTGGGAGCGGCCGAACAATTTGCCCCGTTGTTCTTGCAGGCGTTTTTCAAAAAGCGCGACATTTTTTTCCGCATAGTGCAGTGATTTATCGAACTCCCCGAGGTCGGCATATATCCTTGCCAACCGGAATTCGGAAGGCCCGACAAAACCGCCTTTAGTCCTGATTTGCTCGCCGTAACGGGCCAGCGTATCCTCAATCACGCGAACTGCCTGTTTCGGATCGCCTTTTAAATCGAAGTAAAAAGCCCAGGCATCGGCGAGGTTCAACCTTGCCTGCAGGTATGTTTTTGCGCCCAATCGACGGTGCAGCGATTCCCATTCCAGCAGGTACTGACGCATGGCCGCCGTGTCGTCCAGCATCATCAGGTCGCTGATCACCTGCCGGTAATTATTCGCCAGACGGGGATCATCAGGTTTGGCGGCCTGCCGGATTGCCAGGGCCTTTTTGCCAGTTTCCACAGCCATTTGTTCGTTGTGGTTCAAACCATGCGACCCGGCGAGATTCGTGTAGGCATTGGCCAAAAGATCGCTGTTGTTGTCAGGCAATTGCCGATACAGCGCAATGCTCCGCTCCAGCATATCTATACTTTGATTGATCTGGCCTTTAGAGGCAAAGTCTTCACGGGCCGCTTCGTAACAAGCGGCGGTTTGTAACAACAGTTTTTCCCGAAGTTCAGGATGCGCGCTGCAATCTGCCATCTTGTTCCAGGTAAACATGGACGTATCTATGGCAGCCTGGATTTCCCCCTTGTGCAGCAAGGTGCTTGCGCGCGACAAGGCTGTGTGGATGTTCGCTGTGTCGCAAACTGTTTGGGAAAAAAGGAAATGGGGAATATAAAGCAGAAAACAGAAAAGCAGGCAGGCAGATCGTTTGCTCATGGTAATCAGTCGGTTTTTGAAAAAATATAACGACTGGTTTGCAAAAAAAATATTCAAATGCCGGGTTAGGTTTTTAGGAAGAATGAAACCAACAGGAAATTGATTTCATTCTTCCACAACCAATCTAACATTTTATGAAAAAGAAAACTGCCCTGCAAGTCGCATTCAGCCTTTTGATCTGCTCCTTTTTCCTCAGCAACTGCAAAAAAGACGAGGATGGCCCTAAACCTACCGTACTGACCGCCGCCACGGACGTTCAGGCAAAAATAAATGAGTACAAAGCCCTGCTCGGTCAGAACAATGGCGGCGATCCCGGCACAAAAGGCGCCACCGGATTCCGCGAGGTGAACTGGGACGGCCTCACGGATGCCGAGTCGGCGCCCAACCTGTATACGCCCGATCTGTTTAACAGCCCCACGGCGCCCCGTTCGCGCGGCATCGTGCTCAGCACCCCCGGAACGGGCCTCATGGTGAGCGCCGACAGCAACAATCCAACGGGAACGCCCACTTCATTCGGCAATATCAATCCGACATACACATCAATCTTTCCGCCATTCAGCAGCGAGCGCCTGTTTTCCCCAGTCGGCAGCAACATTGCCGACATCCGTTTTTATGTGCCCGGTACGAACACCAAAGCCGTTGTGCGCGGCTTCGGCGCCGTATACGTGGATGTTGACAGGGTGGAAAATACCGCGTTCGAGTATTTCGACATCAACGACAAATCGCTGGGTACTTTTTCCACGCCCGTGCTGAACAATGGGCATGTGTTTCTGGGTGTGTTGTTCCCGGAAGCCGTGGTACACCGCGTCAGAATCGAGTATGGCAACTCGCCCCTCGGCCCCAATGATGGCGGCAGCGTCGATGTTTCGGTGATGGACGACTTCATTTTTGGAGAACCGCAGGAAGTGAAATAATGCACAAACATGAGTCATCCCAAATTTTTGGAATGCCTTCAAACCAGAGCGGATTCAACGGTAGCACGGCCTTCAGGCCGTCGGGAAAAGGGCATTTATGCCCGATTTAGCCCATTCCGA
>JAYSZC010000415.1:0-4308 GCA_043738235.1 Lewinellaceae bacterium
TGAAACGGCACACTCTACGGACTTCGGACTGACGACTATTGACTTCGCACTTCATAAAGGCTCCACATCCGTGTCCTGCTTTGCCAGTCATTCAGGTTGACATGCAGAATCCAGTCGGGGAAATAGGCGTATATTCTTTCCGTTTTGGAGTTTTTGGGCGGGTTTTTCAGTTGCAGGTCTTGCGAAAGCAGGAGCGCGCCTGCGGGTATTCTTTTTGCTTTGATATCTACGTACATCTGATTTTGAATGTTTGGAGCGCGGTAAAAATTCATATTCAGTCCCACCACTTCATAGAGCATTTTTTTATGGGAATACACTGTGACAGGTGTCGTGGCCGTGTAGTCGTATAAAAAACGAAAACTGGCGACCGACTCCTGAGCGGCCAACAGACAACGCGCGGTCAGTAGCAGGCCATTGATCGTCAGTGTCAGGATGAAAAAACGGCCGTACCACAGTCTGGCAGCCGGATGCCCGGACAGGTATTTTTCCACTTCCACCATTCCTAACACTGCCAGCGCCAGCACAGGCAATACCATCGGAAATATAAAGCGCAATTCTTTGTGATCCACCATTAGATGCGCTAGTAAAAATGGCAACAGGCTCCAAACCAGCAGGTGTTTGCGGGCAACCCACATTCCAATTGTCAAAAAAAACAGCAACAAAACACTGATTGGCGGAACCGCCGTCAACAGCGTTTCCGTAAAATAATACCACCAGGGCGAAGTACCCCAGTAGGCGGCTTTATGCTCTATAATGTTGGAAACGAAGTAGTTAAATGCGGGAAATGTAAATTTCCCATACAACCAGAAATCCGTGCCAACGCCTGCCAGTACAGCGAGCAAAAGCCCGGGCAATACATAGCGCAGGGGTTTCAAAAAATGATCCGACATCAGCATTTTCCAAAACATCCAGGCGCCGACGCCTATCAGTGCGAATCCCATTTGGAAACGAAAAAAAAAGGACAAACCCAGCAACAAACCGACAAAGAACAAATAGAATGGCCGTCTTTTCATCTCTGTATTTTCCAGACTTTGCAATAGCAGTAACGCACCCGCAGCGAAACTCAATCCCGCCATATTTTCAGAGGAAAACCGGACAGATAGATACGGCACAAACCACAATAACAGCACAGAATAACGCAGCCAATTGCCCGCCGATGCATATTTTGCATCTTTTTCGAGCCAACTTGCCCAGGCCCAAAAAAGCCATAAGCAAAGCCAACCGCTGCACAGACGCATCAGAAATGCCTGCGTAAACGGATTGTCAATCCCGGTCATCTCCGCTGCGCGTATCATAACATACGCCAGAGCAGGCTGTAAACCGGGACGTATCTGCGCCTTAAACTCCCAGGGCAAATCGCCGGCCGGACTGCGGCCCAGTTTGTACTGCGCCGGTTCCAGCACCTGAAAATGCTCGTCCGGGTGGTGATAACCCTCACTGAACCAGGCGGTGATACCATAGAGCAATAAAGCAGAAGCAAGTAAGGCGCGGTATGACATAGAGATGTATGTAGAAAAAATGGAACACGGATTAAAAGGATGAGACACGGATTTTCACACAACACATTTGTGGGTGTCTCATAAGCATCGACATCAGAAATGGTGCGAATTTTTATTTTGTTTTCGCTACCAGAAACTTTCCAGGTTTTAAAAACCTGGAAAGTTTAGCACTCGATAAAAAATAAAATTCGGTTCTCTTTTTTGGCTGGGTCTTATGAGAAACCCTCAAATCCGTGTCTCATCCTTTTAATCCGTGTTCCTCTTTTTGATCTCACTTCCCCCTGCCCTGCAACAACACCAGCACAGTATAAAACATAATTTTAAAATCCAGCGCCAGGGTCATGTTTTCAATATACAGCAGGTCGAAACGCAGGCGATGCAGCATTTCCTGCACATTGGAGGCATAACCGTATTTCACCTGTCCCCAGGAAGTGATGCCAGGCCGCACTTTTAACAGGTGTTTGTAGTGCGGATTCTGTTCGATAATCAGGTCGATAAAGTATTTGCGCTCCGGCCTTGGGCCTACCAGAGACATTTCACCGTTTAACACATTCCAGAAATTGGGCACCTCATCCAGGCGGTATTTGCGCATAACTCCCCCCCAAGGCGTGCAGCGCGGATCGTTGTCGGTAGATAACTGAGGCCCCATGTTTTCGGCATCCACGAACATGGAGCGAAACTTGATAATGTTAAAGGGCTGGCCGTTTAGCCCGATACGTTCCTGTTCAAAAAAGATAGGGCCGGGAGAAGAAAAGCGCACCCGGATAGCGGTATACAGCAGCAAAGGCGACAGGATGACCAGCGCGATGGCACTGACCGCTACGTCGATTAGTCTTTTGAGCATCCGTTGCCATTTCGGCATCAGTTCCTGGCGGATTTCAATGAGTACGGCCCCGTATACGTGGTTCATTTTCACCGTTCCCAGCAGTATATCATACATGTCGGGGATAATTTTCACCAAAACCTGCTCCCCGAAATCGAACAGAATATTTAAAATGCCCCGCAGGCGATTGTGTTCAGAGGTTTCAATCGCAATAATCACCTCTTCTATTTCATGGCTGCGAATAATCTGGCCGAGGTCCTGAACGGTTCCGAGCAGCGGCATGTGTTCCGACATGAACTGATCGCTGCCGCCATTGGTGTCGACAAAGCCGATAAATTTGTTGCCCAGGCCTTTTTTCCGGTTTTTGATGTCCCAGTACAGATCGAGCGCATTTTGATTGCCGCCTACCAGCAAGGTATTGAAAGTAATCAAACCCGATTTCAGCCGGCGACTGGCGCGGGTCAGCAAAATCATCCGGGATAAAGCCGTGAGGAAAAAATGCAGGCCGAATAAGGTCAGAAATGAGTTGTAATAGGTGCGGTAATCGCGCACCACATCGTCGAGTATCAGCGAAAAAAACAGGAATGTCACACCTAGAAAAGACAGAAAAAATGTCTGTGTCAGCGTGGTGAGCCGCGACATCCTGTAAATATCCGTGTGCTGATCGAAAATGCCATACAACAACACCCAGCCCACCGGCACAATCAGCACACCGAGATAAAAATTGGGGTCCTGAAAAACCTCGGCAGTCAGCGCAGCGCCTTCCAGGGTTTTGCGGTACAGGAAAAACAAGGCCCATGCCAGCATAGCCATTGCGAAATCAGCAATCCCATATATCAGTGTGTCGCGTTGGCGAAGTCGGCGCTGCATTTTTTATTAGTGTATAGTGTATAGTGTTTCGTGTTTGGGGCACTTCGCCTTTGGCTCCTGTACTAATTTGGCTAAATACTAAACACAGCCAAAGCGGAGTGTCCCAAACACGAAACACCAAACACCAAACACATCAAAAATGTAGCAGCCTGATATTATCCAGTCGAACCGTACCCTCCATCTGGGTGTATTTCCCTGCAGCGTCTTTGGGAAGCGCTACCCTGAAAAACAGCCGGTATTTATCCTGCTGCATGGCTACCACAAACTCGGTAAGATTAAAATATGTTTTATTCCAGTTATCCGAAGTATTAAAATAATATACGGCCTGGCTCACTTCCTGTGTGGATAAACCCCGTGTACCCAGCAACCACATTTCAAAAGGCATATCATTGCGGTAATGCAATTCCAACCAGGTTTCCTGTGCGCCCGCAGTGGGCAACGGAACCTGTTCCGCAGCAATTTCAATCAAGGCATGGGTAGTATCCACTTTCATGGATACCGATCTGCCGACACCGCCAAATGCATCCTCGCTGGTGAGTACAAAATTGGTTACCGGGTCGTCGTCACGCGCTTCCAATAATAATACCGTGCCGCCGTCGAAAGAACCCCGGATAAGATCCCAGGGATATACCGAATTGGCATCGTAATCTGTAACCGGTTGAATAACAGTGGTTTGTCCCGGCGTCAGGTTGTAATCCTGGTCATGCCGTTTCATCATACTGTAAATATCGGGCGTTTCCAGCAGTCCGTTTTTTTTCACACCCGGAAATACCCAGACCTCGCTTTCGCCATCCGCTAGAATCGGCACTGTCGCCGGCAGGGTGTAAGCCCCCAGAAATTCGCCGTTGACATACAGCCAGCCATCGGTAATTTTTTGTCCGGCAGCGCCGCCCTGTGCATTTACGGCAAATGGTTCCAATTGCAGATAAGCAGGAATCGCTTCGGCTTTGTCTTTACACGCCGAAGCAAGGAGCATCAAGGCGCCCAGGCAGAAGAAGTAGCAGATGTGTTTTTTCATAGACGCACTTTTTGATGTGAGTAGTGAGTAGTGAGTTGTGAATGGCATTCGTTTACAAGAACATTGAGTTCTTTCCTCTAAACGAATGCCATTCACAA
>JAYSZC010000416.1:0-4301 GCA_043738235.1 Lewinellaceae bacterium
GTTACCGCCGTGCGCGGGTCTTACGACCCCGCACATTTCCAAGCATTGGAATACCCAATCAGGCCTATTTGTTCAAATAAACAGCCCGGCCGGTCTCACATGGAAGACCCGCGCACGGCGGTAACGATTGGCTTACCAATAAACAAAAGCCACTGGTTATCACAAATTTCTGAGCCAAGGGTTACTGCCGTGCGCGGGTCTTACGACCCCGCACATTTCAAGCCTATTTGTTCAAATAAACAACCCGGCCGGTTTCACTTGGAACCGGCCGGGCCGCGCGATAGCACTCTCACTTCTCACTTTCTCACTTCTCACCTCTAATTATTTCCCATCACCCGCGCCATCGTAGCGCCGATTTGTGCGGGAGACTCCACCACATGGATGCCGTTCTCAGCGAGAATACGCATTTTGGCAGCAGCGGTATCGTCGGCGCCGCCAACAATAGCGCCGGCGTGGCCCATTTTGCGTCCTTTGGGCGCTGTTTGACCTGCGATAAATCCGACAACCGGTTTTTTATTGCCGTTGGCGCGAATCCATCGGGCTGCTTCCGCTTCGAGGCCGCCGCCGATTTCACCGATCATCACGATGCCTTCCGTTTCCGGGTCATTCATAAACAGTTCGATGGCTTCGCGGGTCGTGGTACCGATAATCGGGTCGCCGCCGATGCCAATGGCTGTAGTGATACCCAGGCCGGCTTTTGCAATCTGGTCGGCAGCTTCATAGGTGAGGGTGCCGGATTTGGAAACTAAGCCGATGGGGCCGCGTTTGAACACGAAACCGGGCATAATGCCTACTTTGGCTTCGTCGGGCGTGATAATACCCGGGCAGTTGGGGCCGATGAGCACACAATCCTTACGGTCGACGTATGCTTTTGCGCGGATCATATCCTGAATCGGAATACCTTCCGTAATGGCGACAATAACTTTAATGCCTGCTGAGGCGGCCTCGATAATGGCGTCGGCGGCAAAGGCGGGCGGGACAAAAATGATGCTGGTATCGGCGCCGGCTTTGCGGACGGCATCTTCGACCGTATTAAAAACCGGTAGCCCGAGATGCAACTGGCCGCCTTTTCCGGGCGTAACGCCACCCACCACATTCGTGCCATAGGCGATCATTTGTTCAGCATGAAACGTACCTTCTTTTCCCGTGAAGCCCTGGACGATAATGCGGGAGTTTTTGTTGACTAAAACAGACATTGATAAATGGTTAGGTATGGTTGTGTAAGTTAAGTAACTGGTCAAAATTGTAACTCATTGATATTCATCGCCTTTTGCCTTTTGCAATTTTGCCCTTTTCCTTACTTGGCATCTTTGATGATAAAAACATCTTCGTCGCGGCGTTTCATAAAGTAATGCTCGCGGGCAAATTTTTCCTTGGTGAGTTCAAAATCATCCGCCTCTTCCTGGGCTTCCTTGATTTTTTCCTCGTAGAAAGTGCGGTCGTCTTCCATTCGCTGTTGTGCGCGATACAGCCGCCACTGTGTCCAAAGGCTGTGTTTGTCTATAAAGATCATGATGAAAAAGAAGACAACCAGCGTCAGGTAATAGCGGTTTTGCAGGGGTGCGGGCAACCTGCTCCAGAGTGCCTGCCAGGGATTCTGCGGAATAGCCATACGATAGTTCGTTTAAGTGAAATCCGGCTTATAACGCTCAAAAGTAGTCTGTTTCCCTGAATACTTGGGTGTACTACCGGCAGGAACTTTCTTAATGCAGTTGTGCAATGGCTTCGGAGAGTCGTTCAAAAATCTCGTCGATCTCACCTATTCCATTGATACTCTGGCTTTTACCTTGCTCTGCGTAGTAGTCAAACACCGGACTTGTTTCATTTTTATAAACATTGATCCGGTTGCGAATAATACTTTCGTTGTTGTCATCTGCCCGTCCGGAGCTGAGGCCGCGTAGTTTGATGCGGTGCACAATCTCCTCATCATCCACATGCAGGGCAAAAAGACCTGTCACCCGGGTGCCTTTTTCCTCCAGCAATTCATCAAGCGCCTGTGCCTGCTTAATCGTCCGGGGAAATCCGTCAAAAATAAATCCGGCTGCATCAGGGTGGGATTCCACCTTGTTGCGCAACATACCGATGGTGACGCTATCGGGCACCAATTCCCCTTTGGCCATGTATGCTTTTGCCCGCTCTCCCAAAGGTGTGTTATGGCTCATTTCGTACCGGAAAAGGTCGCCTGTACTGATATGTACCAGTTGGAACTGCTCAACAAGTTTGGCTGCCTGGGTTCCTTTGCCGGAACCGGGAGGCCCAAATAGTATAAGGTTAATCATCTTCTTTGAATGTGTCGCAAAAAGTGGAGTCGCAAATTTACCGCATAGGGACATAGCATTTCACATAAGGCACATAGACTTTACAAATTCTCAGTTCAATGTGTCCTATGTGAAATTATCTATTGTGGACTAGGTGGTAAATAGATTCTGCAAAGTTAGAAATGGAAAATGCTTTCCACCTAATTTTCAAATTGGATTATAAAAACAAGTGCTTTTTGTTGAAATTTCTTCTTGTTTTAGTTTTAAAATTGGGTTTTATTGAAAAAAACAAAATAAAATAAACGAATTGAGACACATCGGAAAGCATCCGCAGGAGGCTGCCGGTTCAAAAATCGGTAAACCGGTACCGTTCGCCGTATTGCTGTATCCAATCGTACAGCCGCCAGACATCCTCTGGGTGGAACAATTCGGTGCCTTTGTTCATGGTTGCCGCCGACCCGCAAGCCACCCCGATCTGGGCCATTTCCCGGTACGTTTTTCCCTGGCTCAAGGCCCAGACCATGCCCGCCACCATACTATCGCCTGCGCCGACGGTACTTTGTTTGAGTACTGTGGGCGCGGGGATATGTTCAAAGCCTTCGCGGGTCACCAGCAGGCAACCCTGCGCTCCGAGCGACACCACCACCACTTCGCAGGCGCCTTTTTCGATCAGGCTGAGCGCCGCGTCGTCCACCTGGTTCATTTCCAGTTTCTCCACGCCTACCAGTGCGCTCAACTCCGCCAGGTTGGGTTTCAGTAAAAAAACGCCTTCATCGGCAGCGCTGAGCAATGCTTTGCCCGAAGTATCCAGTATGAAACGCGCGCCGATACGTTTGGCAAATGCCGCCACTTTTTTATAATACGTCTCCGGCAATCCGGGCGGAAGGCTCCCGCTGGCTACGATATATTCCGGTTTTATTTTTTCAATGATATTCAGGCAAGCCTTGGCCTTGGCCGGCGTGAGTGCGTCGCCCGGTAAAGTAAACCGGTATTGCAGGTTGCTACTTGTTTCCGTGACGGAAATATTTTCCCGCGTTTCGCCGGAAATTTCCACGATGGAAGTCAGGATGCCCGATTCGCTCAGGAGCTGCTTTAATACCTTTCCATTGTTACCACCTGCCGGGAAAACGGCTGTACTTTTGCCGCCTAATTTGTGAATTCCCTTGGAAACGTTGATGCCGCCGCCGCCCGGGTCGAGGCGCATCGCCGAACAACGCAGTTTTTGCTCCGGAACCAGGCGCTCCGTAGCAGAACTTTTGTCCAATGCGGGGTTGAGGGTAAGCGTCGCGATGTTCATAGTAAATTGTTGAAACATGGGTCATCTCTAATTTTTGGGATGACTCATGTTTGTCCTTTGCCTTTTGCTTTTTTAAAATGCAATGATAGTTAAACTTGATGAAATCAATCTCCGGGAGGCTGCTTCCTGGCTTGCCGACCGCGATGAAGCCCTCGCGCACGTGCTGCAACGATACGGCCCGCCGCCGCTTTGGGCGCGTACGCCCGGTTTTTCGACGCTGGTTCATATCATCCTCGAACAACAGGTTTCGCTGGCCTCAGCCAATGCAGCTTTCCAGAAATTAAAATCCATCATCGATCCGGTACAACCCGACACTTTTTTGTCTTTACCAGATGAAACGCTGCGGAATATCGGTTTTAGCCGGCAAAAAACACTTTATTGCCGCAACCTGGCCCTGGCTCTGAACAGCGGCGATTTCAATTTGGAGCAGCTCGACCAACTGTCCGACGAAGCGGTGAGCCAGGAAATGAAACGCCTGAAAGGCATCGGCGACTGGACGGCAGATATTTATCTTTCCGAATGCCTGATGCGCCCCGATATTTTGCCGAAAGGCGATATTGCCATGCAGGAAGCCTTCCGGGTACTGAATGGTTTGCCTAAAAGACCAGTTCACGAGGACTTTGTACGGGCTACCACGCACTGGCGGCCCTGGCGCAGCGTGGGCGCCCGAATGCTGTGGCATTTTTATTTAGAGGTGAGAAGAGAGGGGTGAGAAGAGAGAAGTGAGAGGGTGAGAGACATCCCCA
>JAYSZC010000417.1:0-4300 GCA_043738235.1 Lewinellaceae bacterium
GCCCTTAAAACGGGTGGTGAACTGGCGCACTATTTCCGGTTTCAGGTACTGAACGCCGCCGTAAGAGCCGCCGTTCAGCAACATCTGGAAAATTTTGGCCAGGTCGTTGGCATTGGAAAACAAACCGGCGTGACCGCTGACGCCGCCCAGCATAGCCGCACCCATATCGTGTACATAACCCTGTAAGTGCTGGCGACGGAAATAGGCATCCTCCTCCGTAGGCGCGCAGCGCAGGGTCAGGCCCTTGCCAGGGGTTGTAGGTTGTCGTGCTCAGGCCGAGGGGGCGGTAAAAATGCTGGTCAGCAAATATATTCACCGGCTGGCCGCTGGTTTCCGCAATGGCGCGGGCGCCGAGGTACAGCCCCAGGTCGGAGTATTTGTATTTTTTATCCTCCCGCAGCGGCGAGTCGAATATTTGTTGCCAGATGGTGTCCACCCAGGCGTTTTCCATATACAGGCCATTGGCAACCGGCACATCAAACCTTCTTTCCTGTTTTTCGCGGTAAATTTTCGGCGACAGGTTCTTATCGGCGGTGAGTGTTTGCTGGTAAAACGGTATCCAGGCCTGCAATCCGGCATGGTGTGCCAGGATTTCCCGAACCAGGAGGTCTTTTTTGTTGCTCTTTTTTAATTCGGGAATAAAATTGGACATCGGGACATCCAGGCTAATCAGACCGTTTTCGGACAATTTCATCAAAGAAATGGTACTGGCAGCCACTTTTGTAACCGAAGCAAGGTCGTAAATACTTTCCGTCGTGACCGGCGCCGGCTGGACATAGGTAAATGAGCCGTACGCTTTATTCCAGACGATGGTATTGTCTTTGGCGATCAGGATCTGGCAGCCCGGCGCAGCGCCCGTTGCTATCATTTCCTGCACAATGCTGTCCAGCAGAGCGAGCGTGTCGCTGCGCATCCCGACCGATTCGGGCAGCCCGTAGCCGAGTCGTTTATAAGGATAAATTTTTCGGACGCCCTGCCCAAATTTGGCGGCAGGCGAAGCCGTAACAGGCAAAATACCTGTCAAATCGCCGGCCCCAAACAGCGCCATCGCGGCCGTTTCCTGCACCATCGGATCTTCCGTGTAGGCGTCGAGTACAATCGGGAACGCCTCGAAGTAACCCATGCTGTACGGATTGCCGAACATGGTTACCGCCACGGTCGTTACGCCGTTCAGGCGGTGCAGCAAGGCCATCTGACTGGGTGAAATGCCAAAATTATCAATGGCTTTGGATCGCGTGCCGTGTATGCTCACCAAAACTACATTATACTGTTTCAAAGAATCCAGCAGCCGCATCTGCGCCAGCGAATCCACTTCTTTTCCGGCATTAAAATGTTTCATGGGAGCGTAATAACCGCAATAGGTCTGAAAAACCGTGCGGTTGGTATCACCCAGGGCGAGGCTGGCGAAACGGTATTTTTCTAATTCCCGGAAGCCGACAATGCCGGGTTCGTCGCGCACCAGCGTGAGCGAATGAGCGATCAGTTTGCGTTTGAGCACGAGGGCCTGAGGCGTATTCAGGTCGCTGCGCAGGTTCTTGAGTTCCACCCGTTGCGGTGTGGTCAGGCCGAGGCGGTATTTGGAGCGCAGCACCCTTTTGCAACTTTCATACAATTGTTTTTTGTCGATTGTACCGTTTTCAACTGCGGCTTGTAGCGCTGTCATGGCGGCGCCCAAGTCCTCCGGCAGCAGGTCGACGTCGTTGCCTGCCCGAAAGACCTCCACATCCGCTTCGCCGGGGCCAAAGTGTTTGGTAACCCCCTTCATTTCCATGGCATCGGTAAATATAATTCCCTGAAAATCAAACTTTTTGCGCAGCAAATCCGTGACAACCGGCCTGCTCAGCGAGGTGGGCCGGTTGACGCGCGGGTCGAGTGCGGGCACATTCAGGTGGGCGATCATAACCGATCCGATGCCATTTTTTACCAGCATTTTAAAAGGATATAATTCGAGGCTGTCGAGTCTTTCGAGGCTATGCCCCAGCAAGGGCAGGTCGTAATGGGAGTCCACATCCGTATCGCCATGACCCGGAAAATGTTTGGCGCAGGCCAACACGCCGCCATCCTGCAGTCCTGCCATATACTGATAGGCTTTGGCCGTCACGTTGTAGCGGTCTTCCCCGAACGAACGTTCATTGATGACTGGATTACCGGGGTTGTTGTTGATGTCCGCATCGGGGGCAAAATTCACATGTACGCCCAGGCGGCGACATTGCCGGGCCACTTCGACGCCCATTTCATAAATCAGCCGGTTATCTTCGATAGCGCCCAGCATAATTTGTTTGGGAAAGGAAATGGTGGTCTCGCGCAGCCTCATACCAAGGCCCCATTCGAGGTCCATGGAAACCATGAGCGGCAATTGCGGACTGGCTGCCTGGTATCGGTTGGTGAGCAGCGCCTGCTTTTCCGGCGTTCCTTTTCCCGTTGGGTTGAAATAACAGATACCGCCCGGTTTGTACAGACGAATCAGGTCTTCCACCTGCTGTTCGTATGCGGAATCCATGTCCAGATGGCCCCGGATGCCAAATAACTGTCCGAAACGCTCGGTATCGCTCATGGCATTAAAAACCGAGTCGACCCAGAATGCCTCTTGTACATTGGCAGATTGGGAAAGATTGGCAAAGGGCTTGTTGTCATGGAAGCCTTCGAAGAAAATCGTCCCGCATACCAGTACCGGGATACACAATTTCAGGTTGAAAAAACGTCGCATAACCGCAAAGAACGGGAACCTGCTTTACATTCGCACTAAAAAATGAGCTGGTCTTCTGTTCTCCAAACCATACTGATCGGTGTCGATCGGCGCAAACTGCCCGCAGAAACGACAGCCGGACTTGGTTTGGCGGCTTCGGAGGATCCGGTTCGTATCGCTCTGGAAGCCTTGGCCAGCGCTGCGCTCCTGCGCAAGGCCGGAACAGCGCCGGCATCAGCAGCAGGTTTGGAACGCCCGGAGCAGCGGGCGGATGACGAATCGGTGCAAACGGTTTTACATGATGCGGCGGTGCGGGATTTACAACGAATGCTGGACGGTTCCTATTCGGAAGGCCTGCCTGAATTTTTGTCCATCATACAGCAGCATGGGTACCGCCTGCCACCCGAATTATTGCCGGATTTGCTGGATCAATGTCTCCGGGAACCCGCTCTTGCGGCCCAACTGGCGCCTGTGCTGGGCAAAAGAGGCCTTTGGCTGGCACGACAAAACGAACGCTGGCGGCATTTGGCCGCCGATGTGTCGGCCATCGACTGGTTTACGGCTTCTTTTGAAGAGCGGCGGCAATTGCTGGAGGCCACGCGCAGCCGCAATCCGCTGCTGACGATTGCCTGGCTGGAAAAAACCTGGCCCGAAGAAAAAGCGGAACATAAAGTACAGTTTATCCAGTTGTTGAACATCCGTTTGTCGGAAATGGATACGGATTTGCTGGAACGCGCATTTCAGGATAAAAGCAGGGAAGTGCGGTTGGCGGCTTTACAATGGCTGGTTTTTTTACCCGAAAATGCGACAAGGACGGCCCTGTGCTCGTTTTTTAAAGAAAAATTTGCGAGCGCTTTTCCGGCGCATCAGCGGGAAAAATACCTGCAATCCACGCTCCCTGATCTGTCAGACGCGGAATTAAAGCCCTGGTTTGATTTGCTTTCTAAAAAGGAAAAAAGCGACTGGCGCAACGGGCTGTTTCAATTGTTTGTACGTTTTGTGCCGCCTGACGATCTGTTATCCGTTACGGGAAATTCGCCTGCCGAAATAATTCATGCCTTAGATGGCGGCAACCAGACTAATCTAGCGGAAGCTTTGCTTGAAAACCTACTGCGTCATGGAACAGAGTCCTGGGTGGAAGCGGTCTGGCAACATTACTGCAAGCAATTCCGGCATGCTTTGTGGCAAAAACCGGCCATGCAGGCGTTTATGGATCGTTATGCAGACAGCCTGATGCAGTACCTGACGGCGAAGAATATGTCGCTGGATTACGACAATCAGTTTATCCTGAGAATGCTTGAAAATTACCGGCGACCCTGGTCTACGTCCCTGTTCAACAACCTGTTACAACAATACCAAAGGGCGGTCAACGGCAATATGCCGGGCTGGCACTATTCGCTGGTGCTGCAAATTGCGGCCTGGCATTGTCATTTGCCCGATGGCCTGGCATTTTCCAATATTTCCGAACCGGGCGTATACCAGCCGAAAGAATGGTCGGCGTTTCAGAATGTATTGCATTTTCGACGGGAAATGCAACGTTCATTCAGCGGTATAGTGACAGGGTGACTTGGGGTCAGCATTGTAGGGGTTGTGCCAAAAGGCCCAGCGGGCCTA
>JAYSZC010000418.1:0-4293 GCA_043738235.1 Lewinellaceae bacterium
GCTGTCCGCAGTCGCATTTGTGTTTTTCAGCGGCGCTTCGGGCGGCATGACGGTTCCCGTGTTGCTTTTTGTATTCATCGCTGCTCATGCCATTGGGCAAGGTGCTGTGATCTGGGTTTTTATTTCTGAAATTTTTCCGAACCAGGTTCGCTCATACGGCAATTCACTCGGCAGCAGCACCCATTGGGTTTTTGCAGCGCTGATTGCCGCCACGTTTCCATTGCTCGCCGGGCGTTTTGGGCAGGCCCCCATTTTCGCCTTTTTTGCTGTAATGATGGTGTTTCAACTACTTTTTGTGTGGAAAATGATGCCGGAAACCAAAGGCGTTTCCCTCGAAGATATTGAAAAAAGCCTCAGTGACCAGTAGATCTGATTCATGCGAAATTATACGATAATAGGATTGATAGGGTTCAGAGAAGAAATTTATCTGGACCCTTTTTCCCCCCCCCTGCTTCTACACTTAAAACAAGAAGAAAATCATGCACAACTCAACACTTGTTTGCTATGGAGAGGTCCTTTGGGATTTGCTTCCTTCCGGGAAAATTGCCGGTGGAGCGCCGATGAATGTGGCCTTTCAGGCAAGTAACCTGGGTTTGTCGGCCAGGATGATCAGCCGGGTAGGGGCAGATGAACTGGGTACCGAATTGCTCGGTTTTTTGAACGCCAAAGGGGTCTCGACCCAATATGTTCAAACCGACCCCACGCTCCAAACCGGCGCTGTTCATGTTACTTTGAACAGCAAAGGCACTCCGGCATACGAAATTGTACGCCCTGTTGCGTGGGACAATATTCTTCCTGATGCGGAGCTGCACGACCTGGTGATGGAAGCCGACGCTTTCGTGTTCGGCAGCCTCGCCTGCCGCTCGGAGCGCAGCAAAAAAACGTTGCTCGAACTGCTGGAAGTGGCGACGCTTCGAGTGTTTGATACCAACCTGCGCAGCCCTTTTTATTCGAAAGAACTGCTGGATGAACTGCTTTTCAAAGCGGACATCGTGAAACTGAACGACGAGGAGTTGTCCATTATCGCCTCCTGGAACGGCGTGCAGGGCGAAGAAGCAACACTTCTGCACTTTTTAAAAGAAAAATACAGGCTCGACATGATCATACTCACCAAAGGAGACAAAGGTGCTGCATGCCTGGACGAAGCAGATTTTTATCTGCACCCTGGTTTTAAAGTACAGGTGAAAGATACGATTGGCAGTGGAGATGCCTTTCTGGCAGCTTTTCTGAGCAAAATGCTGGGCGGCGCCGTAACCCGGGAATGCCTGGAGTTCGCTTGTGCGCTGGGCGCCCTCGTAGCAACCAAACAAGGTGGAACACCCGATATCAACAAATTGGAAATTCAACAATGCATCAATTCTCTTTAAAACTCATGACTAAAAACTTCACACTGCTTATATCGGCTTTTTGTGCTCTTGTATCCCTGCTCTTCGCATGTACCGGCAACCAAAACCCTGCTCCGGCAACTACCCCTACGCCGCCGGAGACAGATGCCTACATGGAGCTGCATCGGCCACAATTCCATTTCTCCCCGCCGGAACAATGGATGAATGATCCCAATGGAATGGTTTTTTATGAAGGCGAGTACCATTTTTTCTACCAGCATTACCCCGATTCAAATGTGTGGGGCCCTATGCACTGGGCGCATGCCATTAGCACAGACCTGGTACACTGGGAAAACCTCCCGATTGCCATTTTTCCTGACTCGCTGGGCTATATTTTCTCCGGGAGCGCAGTGGTTGACTGGAATAACACCAGCGGTTTTGGTCAAAACGGCAAGCCGCCCCTGGTGGCCATGTACACCTACCATGATCCGATAAAAGAAAAGGCGGGGCGGAATGACGTGGAAAGCCAGGGCATCGCTTACAGCAACGACCGCGGTCGTACCTGGATAAAATACGCGGGCAATCCCACTTTACCGAACCATGGCAATCAAAAAGATTTCAGAGATCCGAAAGTGATCTGGGAGGAACAATCCAAACAGTGGGTAGTGGTCATGGCTGCCGGCGACCACGCCGAATTCTGGGGTAGCCCCGATTTGAAAAAATGGACGCCGCTCAGCGATTTCGGACAAACAGTCGGGGCGCACGGCGGGGTTTGGGAATGCCCTGACCTGTTCCCAATTCAAGTGGAAGCCGAAACTGGCGGTACCACCACCTGGAAATGGGTTCTGATCATCAATATCAACCCCGGCGGCCCCAACGGCGGCTCTTCCGCCCAGTATTTCGTTGGAAACTTTGATGGGAAAAACTTTATGCTCGATGCTGATTTTGCAAAATCGGTAACCGGTGGGAAAGGTGTCTGGATGGATTACGGCAAAGATAATTATGCCGGCGTCACCTGGTCGGATGTGCCTAAAAACGACGGCCGTCGCCTGCTCATCGGTTGGATGAGCAATTGGGAATATGCCAATGTTGTACCCACCAAAGCCTGGAGAAATGCGGCAACACTGCCCCGGAAATTGACTTTGAGGCAAACCGGTGAAGGTTATCGCCTGTTTTCGCAGCCCGTAGCGGAACTCGAAAAAATTCGGGCAAAATCATTCGCATTACCCCAGACAGAACTCACCGGGGTCTTGGATATGAGTCAGCAACTCGGTTTTTCTCCTGCCCAGTCCGAACTGATTTTGGAATTCGATCTGAGCAATGCCAGTTGTGCCAGCCTGGGTGTCGAACTTTCCAATAGTAAAAACGAAAAGTACCGAATCGGTTATAACCGCGCTAAAAATCAGTTTTTCAGCGACCGCCTGCAATCAGGTGACCACAGTTTCTCAAAAAAATTCGCAGCAGCAGTCAGTACCGCGCCTCGTATTTCTACCAACAAATCCCTGCGGCTTCACCTCTTTTTCGATGTGTCTTCCGTGGAGTTGTTTGCCGATAACGGCGCATCGGTGATGACGGAACTCTATTTCCCAACAGAAGATTTCAACCGCTTACAACTCTTTGCCGAGGCCGGGAAAGTAACGTTAATAAAAGCCGACGCCTGGCAGATACAGCGTATTTGGTAATAAGAGCCGGAATTTGAAAAGTCAGTAGATATGCAAAATTAATCAGTGCCAAATCTTCTGTAACTCATTGATTAACATTGCTTTTTGCCCTTTGCAATTTTGCCCCTTTACTTATACCGGACGACCATTTCAAAACAAGAACAAAACCAATTCTTTTTCACTTAATTCTTTCATTCTTATGAAGTTACAATTGCTTACACTATTTGCAATGTTACTTTCCGTTCAATTTGCGTTGGCACAACGCACCCTAACGGGAAAGATAACAGATGCGGAAACAAACGAGCCCCTCATCGGGGCGACCATCTCTGCAACCGGCACCGCAGTAGGTACAGCTACCAATGCAACGGGTGAATTTTCGTTGAATGTACCCAACGGCGTAAATACACTGTCCATTTCTTACACCGGTTTTGAAAAACAGGATATTTCTATTGAAGGTCTGAGCAACATTCAGGTAGCACTTCGGCCGAATGCGTTGCTGAACGAAGTTGTCGTAACGGGTTACGCTACTGAAAAAAAGCGGGACCTCCTCGGCGCAGTAGCGGTTCTGGACATGAATGACGTGAAAGATGCCGCCAACCCAAATGTCCTGCAAAGTATGCAGGGGCGTGTGGCTGGTGTCAACGTGGATTTGTCCGGCGACCCCGGGCAGGGTGTTAGCGTCCGGGTGCGCGGTACCAGCACGCTCGGCAAACTGACCGACCCCCTGTACATCGTGGATGGTGTGCCGATTCAGTCTTTTGTTTCCAACGAAAACAACTCGACTGTTCCACAAACCTGGGATTTA
Organism: Lewinellaceae bacterium; assembly: GCA_043738235.1. Lineage (GTDB taxonomy): Bacteria > Bacteroidota > Bacteroidia > Chitinophagales > Saprospiraceae > M3007. Next base: position 3,792 of record JAYSZC010000418.1, read on the forward strand.
TCCTGGCTTAATCCGAACGACATCGCTTCTATACAAGTGCTGAAAGATGCTTCTTCGGCTTCTATTTACGGCTCACGGGCATCGAACGGCGTAGTGATTATCACAACGAAGCAGCCCGGTAAACAAAAAGCACGCATTGACTTTAATGTGCGCACCAGTATTGAAAAATGGAACGACTTTGATGACCTGACCAACAACCGCGAACGTGCTATTGTAGAATGGCAAGGCGCTGTAAACGACGGCACAAACCCGGACAATACCGGTATTTACACTTATAAATGGCACCTGGATCCCTCCTTAGGCTCAGGCATTCAGGGCAATGGCGTGCCGGTACTCGATGAAATTATTTACCCGGAATGGCTCGACGAAGACGATCAACTCCGCCCTTCAGGCCATGCTGCCAGCAGATACGGCGGCAACATCGAAGAAGGCACCGATTACTGGAAAGAGATTTCACGTATGGGGTCAATCCAGAATTATGACCTGTCGTTTTCGCAAGGCA
>JAYSZC010000419.1:0-1767 GCA_043738235.1 Lewinellaceae bacterium
TTCAGGCCGTCGGGACAAGGCCATTTATGGCCGTTAAATTTGAAAATATACGCCTTAAAAGGCGTTTATACCGACCGCATAAATGCCGTGCTACCATAAAAAAACGCCAACTGCGGGAAACCACAATCAGCGTTGTTCATACAATAGAATGGATTGCAAAATTGGTTAATTGCTACCAGGCATATTGCAATGCCTTCGGCTTAGCAGCCGCTAAAGTCGAAACTTTGGCGGAGTACACAAATTTTTTTTTCTACTTTCGCCCAAATGCTTGAAACTGACCACCTTTTCCTCGTCCAGGCTCAAATTCCAATGCTGGACGCTATCGTCCGGGAAGACTGGCCCGAACTCTCCCGACTCCTGGGGGGCGTTGATTTTGCGGACGAATGGTATCACTTCCCCGAGGTGTTTGCCTGGATGCACGATTACCTCTCTGAAAACCCCGAAGAAAGTTTGTGGTGGTCTTACTTGATCGTCCACAAACAGGATATCCGGCTTATCGGTACCTGCGGCTATAAAGGTGCGCCTTCCATCGACGGCGAAGTGGAGATCGGCTATGAAATTGCCGATGCGTACCAAAACCAGGGATTGGCCACCGAAGCGGCGCGTGCATTGAGCCAATTCGCGTTTGCCCAGTCAGGTGTGAAAAAAGTCATCGCCCAAACCTTAGCCGAAGAAAACGCCTCCGTTCGCGTGCTGCGCAAACTGGGCTTTCAGTTTGTTTGTACCAAGGTAGATATAGAAGACGGGGAGATTTGGGAATGGAAGAGAGATAAGTAAAAGAGCAAAGGGCAAAAGGCAAAAAAGAACCACTCGGTAAAAGTTGCGCCTTTGTCTTTTGCATTTTGCCCTTTGCCCTTTGTCCTTTGCATTTTGCCCCTTGCCTTTTGCCCTTTTATCTATCTTTGCCCCCATGTCCAATCGCCAGATCATCATACTTGTTGCATTGGCTATGCTCTTGCTGGGAGGTAGCCTGGTTTATTATTATCGCAATCAGTCGCCCCGATTCGACTGGGATGATTCCTGGAGTAAAGAAGCCTATAAAGAAACGAATACCGAACCTTACGGTACGCAGGTGATGCACCGCCTGCTGGACGACTATTTCCCCGAACATCAACTGACCGATCTGGTAAAAAACGTTGCGACCGAGTTGCCGCAGGACTCTACTCCTGCAACACCGGCGACGTATGTGTTTGTTGGCGAAGCGATGTACCTGGATTCGATCAGTACGGCTCGTTTGCTGGATTTTGTGAAATCGGGCAATACGGCCCTGATTTCGAGCAAGACCATTCCGTTCGACCTGATGTTCCACCTCTACTACAACGAGTGCAACGAAAACGGCTGGGATGATTATTCGATGTTCCTGCACACGGGAGCATGGCTCTCTTTGCGCCAGCCCACGCTGCCGGTCGATTCCGTGTCATGCTATTACTCGAAACAAAATGTAATTCAGTCTTATAACTGGCATTATATTGAAAACTGGTTTTTCTGCGACAGTCTGCCCCAGCAACCATTGGGCTACCTGAATCGCCGCATCAATTTTGCGGAATTCCCGCTCGGCAAAGGCCGGTTTTTGTTGCATACCACGCCCATCGCCTTTTCAAATTTCAGCCTGCTGCGCCCCGAACTGCGCACCTACGCGGAAGGCGTACTCTCTTATTTGCCGCCAGGCGATCTTTACTGGGACGCGCTCAGCAGGGTGCCGGAAGCCGTTGGCCGCCGCCGCAACGACCGCAATGCATACAGCAGGACGCTTGAGGAAGAACACCC
>JAYSZC010000420.1:0-1761 GCA_043738235.1 Lewinellaceae bacterium
GAGTTCGCTCAATTCCTCGTGCGCTTTGTTTTCCAGGATGGTTTGCGCCTGTTCGTAGGCAAAGCGGTGTGCGGAGTGGATGACAGTTTTTCCAAACCAGCGTTTCAGCACTTTGCCTTTTGGACTGAATTCAAAAACTGCTGAAAAAGTCAACCGATCCTGGTGTGGCACGAGGGAACACAGGTGGTTGGACAGTTTTTCCGGCAGCATGGGGCATACGCGGTCAACGAGGTACACCGAGGTGCTGCGCCGGTAAGCCTCGCGGTCAAGTTCAGAATCCGGTTTGAGGTAATGTGTGACATCGGCGATGTGTACGCCGATTTCGAGATTACCGCCTTCCAGTTCCCGGATACTCAGGGCGTCGTCGAAGTCTTTAGCGTCTTCCGGGTCGATCGTAAAGGTCAGGATGTCACGGAAGTCGCGGCGTAGGGCAATTTCCTGTTCCGAAATAGTATCCGGAATCCGGTCTGCCTCTGTTTGCGCTTCTTCGGAATGCGACAGTTCAAAACCCTGGTTGATCAGGATTTTTTGCATTTCAAAATTATTGCCGCCCACATCGCCCAGCACCTGGGTCACTTTTCCGATCGGCACGCGGCCTTTGCCTTCCTGCCAGTCGGTGATGCGAATAACCACCTTTTCGCCGTCGCGGGCTTCCCCGCAGGCATCGAGCGGTATGTACACATCCACCGGCATATTCGGATTATCGGGCAGGAACAGGCCGTATTTGCGGCTTTTGCGCAGAGTGCCGATAAAAAATTCATTGGCCCGTTTGACAATTTCGACGATTTCTCCTTCGGGTTTGCGGCCGGGTTGACCGCCGCTTCGGCGGGGAGGCGCGGAGAACAGCAGTACTTTTACAATGTCGCCGTTGAGGGCGCTGTTCATGTGCTTGGACGGGATGTAGACATCCGTATCCATCAGTTCGCTGACGACGTATGCCGCACCGGTTCGGGTCATGTCTACCCGGCCTTCAATAATTTTGCGTCCTGCCGGTTTTTTCTCCGGCTGTAGCCTTTTGAGGAATGGTTCAACGCGCTCTTTCCGTGCAACCGGCGGCGCGTACGTTTCCTTTTCAGCCGCGGCAGGCTCCGGGCTTTTTATCGTCAGCCGGTCGAGGGCGACGCCAAACTTGTTTTCGGAAATCTCCGCAACAGAACCCGCTTCCACCAACTGCCGCAGGGCATGTTCAGCGGAATCTTTGTTGTTTTCGACGCGGATTTGTTCGGTAATCTGGCGAGGGGAGAAGTTTTTGTGGGGGTGTGCCAGCAGGAATCTCAGGATTTCAATTTGTAAATGTTGAGCAGTCAGTTTTCGGCTGCCCGTTTTTTTCTTTTTGGTCATGTTAAAAATAGCCCGCTTGTGGGCTGTAAAGTTGGTAATAGTATTGATTATGAAAGTATTTGAAAGCGAAGTAACTTGCGCTGTATCAAAAAACGTTCCGCATTAAAACGCAAAGGATGGAGAAAAGTTTCACAATTTTTAAGAAATTACCCATTCCAGCCAACCATTCAACGTATGCCGAGCGTCTGTCATTATATCCTGACAAAAAGCAGCATTTGGTCAAATAATTGCATCTGTATTATGTAAAAGGGCAAAATTGCAAAGGGCAAAAAGCAACGTAAATCAATGCGTTACAGAAGATTTGGTTTTAACTAATTTTGCACACCTAACTTGAGTATATCAGGCAACATAGTTTAGATTAAATTCTTTGCAAATGCTTGATTATCAACACTGATAACCAATAACTAATAACGGATAACT
>JAYSZC010000421.1:0-1761 GCA_043738235.1 Lewinellaceae bacterium
TTAGAGTTGACACGGATCAAATATGTTCACCTTTAAAAAAATCAGGTCAACTCTAAAACGGGAAAATCCGTGTCTCATCCGTTAAATCCGTGTTCAAACATCCTACTCCTTGGCCCCAATCCCAACCAAATATTTCACCACCTTCTCTGCCGGCTCCCCGCCTGCTTTGGCATGGCGTAGCAATGAAATATTATGCGGCCCAAGGGCATCCTTCATGTGTGGGAACGCTTTAATAAAATCCTTTACGACTTTCAGTTCGCCGAGCATGGCGGCGGTACAAATGGTGGGCCGGGCGCCCTTTTCCAGCAGGAACAGCGTCATTTCGCGGTCGCCTACATGGCCCGATGCACCGATAGCGTCTTCCCAGTCCCAACCGCCAAGGTTGTTGACAGCGTTCAGCAAGTCGGGCGTCTCTTCCAGCAGGGTTTTCACTTTTCCAAAATCCTTGTGTGCTGCGCCGACGAATTCTTTTACCAAAGCCGTGTTCAATGGGTCGCCTTTGGAAGGTTTGGCCGTTGCGACCTGCGATTGCCCATGCAGAAGCCGGGGAAGCAGGAGTGTGCCGGCCGTGCCGGTGAAAGCCGTGAGGATGAAATTTTTGCGTGAGAACATTTGCATAGCCCTTGTTTTAAAGTTTTTCAAAAAGTGTTTTTGCTTAAAATCAGGGCAAACCAACGGCTGTTGATGCAGGAAAACAAGGGCTGTATATGCGGATTCGGCGAATCAGGAGCCATTTTGTCGCTTCCACTCGGTCGGCGTCAGGCCATGCACCTTTTTGAAAGCGGTATAAAAAGCTGAAAGCGACTGAAACCCGCTTTCGCCGGCAATCCCTTCAATGCTCAGGTGGCTGTAATCGGGGTGCAGCAGGCGGCGGGCCGCTTCGGCCACCCGGTAATCGTGCAACAGTTCGGGAAACGATTTTTGGAACACCACATTGACCGTTTTGCTCAACAGGTAAGGCGGCACATCCAGGCGTTCGGCGAGCCGGTTGACGCTCAAGTGGCTGTCCGTATAGGTTTTTTCCTGTTCAAACAAGCAGGTGATGCGCCCGGCCAATGCGGCAAATTGCGTCTCATCGGGCGGTGTTTTGGTATAACTGCTTTTGGAAAACACTTTCATGTGCGTCATGCCCCAGAAACTCAGGATATAAAGCGTGAGTGCCGCGCAAGTGGTAATGAGTACATAGGTCTGGCTGGAATCAATGTGCAACTGGATAAAAAAAGAGGTCCAGATCACTGCAACCGCCAGTGTGAGCAACCACATCCATTGCTGTCCGGGTTTTTCCAGACCCGATATCTGCAATCGCTGGAATAATAACACAACGCTCATGGCCACATATACGCCCATGTGGGCTACGGCAGCCTGGTAAAAATAATACGTTGCGCTGCGCGGAAGTATCCAGTAGGCCACAATATAAAACGCCGGAACGATAAAGTGCAGGGCCTGTTTCCGGGGAAAATCGCCCCATTTCTCCAATACACTTTTTAAGTACAACCACAAAAAAGGGCCGATGGCGACCATGCCGACCACGCCTAAAACGGGCGCGTATTTGCCAGTGCCAGGAATAAGTATGCCCACCACTGATTTGGTGATGCGCACCGCCAGCGCCAGCAGCAATAAGGCCAGCAATTGATTGGAAATGCGGTTGCCCTCCTGCCGCCGCCAGAAAAAGACCGCCAGGAAAATCGCGTGGCAAAAAGCCAGCGTGCCGAAAATCGCAATGAAGTTGACCATTTTGAAAAGGCAAAAGTAATGAATCGT
>JAYSZC010000422.1:0-4274 GCA_043738235.1 Lewinellaceae bacterium
ATAGGGTACCGTTCTACAAACATTACCGCCCCGCTGGGGCTGGCATTCCGGATAGGGTACTGGTCTCACAAATACAGGCCTGAAAAACCCAGACTCAAATATAGCCAAATGCCAAGGGGGATGTTTCTCACCTCTCACCTCTCACTTCTCACTTCTCTCACCCTCTCACCTCTTTATTTTCTTGAGCACCTTTTCCGCCGCTTTCCGGCCCGTTTCCGCTGCGCCGTTCATAAATCCCCAGAACTCGGTACTGCAATGTTCGCCGGCGAAATAAAGGCGGCGTACCGGCTCGAAGGCGACGCCTTCAAAAGCGGTGACCTGACCCGGCTTCAGGCAGGAATAACTGCCGCGCACAAATGGGTTGGCAGTCCAGTGTGCCAGTTCCATTTGCCCGGTCAGGTTGGCGCGGGTGCCGGGGAAAGCAGCATCCAAAGTGGGTATGATATAGGCCATTTGTTCCTGTTCGGTGCCTCTGGCGGCATTTTTACCGCGTTCGCCGCCGAAGTAGCAGGTGAAAGTGCCTGTGCCTTCGTTGTTGAGCTGCATTTGTGCGCTGTCCCAGCCATTGTGGATGCGCTCATTGAACAGAAAGCCCCGGTAACCCGCCTGTCGCCAGCTGCGGGTTTGTGTTTCGATAATAAATTTGGTATTGGTGCCATAACCGAGTTCGCGGATGACCTGCCGTTTGGCTGCGGGCAGTTCCATTTGAATATCAATATCGCGGAGTACGGAAAAGGGCAGGGCCATGATGACGAGGTCGAACGTTTCCTCGCGGGTGGCGCCGTTTTCGGAAAAAACAAGTGTCAGGCTGCGGTTGCTGTTTTCCCGGATGGCGCGCAATTTGTGTTCGTAGCGTATTTGATTGCCGAGTATTTGAGCCAGTCCCTGCGGCACCTGTTCATTGCCGCCGATCACCTTGAAACGCTCGTCGCTGTTGCCGAAAGGATAAAAATTCTCGTTGCGTATTTCAAAGATACTCAACAGATTAGCGGCGCTTTGTTCCGTTGTTTCGAGGCCGTTTTCACCGATATAGGCCGCGTGCAGCATCTTTTTCATCCAGGTATTGACCGGCAATTGGTCGATATATTCAGCCATCGAAATCCGGTCGAGGGCTGCGGCGTGCCGGCCTTCCAGTTTTTCCTGATCGGCCAGAATACGCGGGTAGACTTCTTTCAGTTCCCGGAGTACGTCGCGCAATTGATAGTGCTGGTTGTCAATAAAAAATGCGTCGCGTTGACCGAAATGATCCGTTTCGACATCCATCAGTTTGTCCTGCAAACCGACCGCCCGTACAAACCACAACATATCCTGGTGAACGGTATCGATAAATTCGGCGCCGATCTCCGTATTTATCGTGCCGCCGCCGAAGATGCGCGCGCTTTTGATACGCCCGCCCGCACGTTTATCGCCTTCAAACAGGGTGGCTTCGACCCCTTTGCGCCGCAATATATAGCCGGCGCTCAAACCGGCCATACCGGCTCCGACAATCGCGATCTTGTATTTACGGGAAAGTCCGGACAGCAACAACTCACCTGCTGCTGCACTGCCGCCGAGGCCGAGCAGCATACCGGCCTGCGCGCCTGTTTTCAGAAACTGGCGGCGGGAAAGGGCGGCCAGTTCCTGTTTCTCAAGTATTTCGTCAATGGATTGTTCCCGGTGCCGGTGTGCGATACCCGCTAATCGAAATGTGTTTCGCAGGGAAGAGAAAAGTGGTGTTTTCATAATACATCTGTTGGATTTTTTTGGCAAAGCAATGATGCGCACAAAAATCGAATTGTTTTTGGAAAAACCAATACGTCCCCAGCTCAAACTATTCAGGCTTTTTCAACCTTCGCACTGTGTCGACTGTTGACTTCGCACTGTCTCGACTTCGCACTTTTCAAAGCCTCCCTGATAAATAAACAGAATAGATTTTTCAGAAACGCGTTTACTTTTGCGCTATACCACCGAAACAATACCGCACACTCGAAAACTCGATCAACAATATGAGAAACCTATGTACTTTACTTTTTTTGGCTTCGCTGGCCGCATCCAGCTGTAATATATTCAAATCCGCCTCCTCCACTTCCTCCAAAGATGTGGAAGCGAGTCCTGCCCCGGCTGAATACAGCGCTACCGGCGACCGCAATATGGATTATGTGTCTCGCTTCAAAGATGCCGCTATCACTGAAATGGAACGCGGTGGCATTCCTGCAAGCATTATCCTGGCGCAGGGAATCATCGAAAGCGCTGCAGGTACCAGCGACCTGGCACAAAATGCCAATAACCACTTCGGCATCAAATGTGCCGGAGGTTGGAGTGGAAAAACATATTTTAAAACGGACGATGATAAGGATAAAGACGGCAACTCCATCGAGTCCTGTTTCCGAAAATACGGCGATGTGGGGGAGAGTTTCCACGACCACGGCGAGTTTCTGCGCGACCCGAAAAAGTATAACCGCTACGGCTTTTTGTTCAATCTCGACCGAACCGACTACAAAAGTTGGGCGCGCGGACTACAATCCGCAGGTTATGCCACCAATCCGGCTTATTCCAGCCAAATTATTAACCTGATCGAGCGCTACCGGCTCTTCGAATACGACCGCCCGGGCAGTACGCCTACCTCCACACCGGGTACTCCCGGCGGTGTTCCGCAGCCCACCGGCCCCGGCGGTGGTCCGGTAGTCAATGCGCCCACCAACCGTATCGGCAGGGTCAATGACGTAAAAGTGGTCGTCACACGCGAATCCGAAACATTGGACGAAATCGCCCGGGCCTATCGCCTCAACACCACTAAAGTGGCGGACTACAATGACCGGGGTTATTCGCCGGGTGTTAAATTGAAACCCGGCACCCGCATTTATATCCAGCCCAAAAAAGATAGATGGCGGGGACGCGCCAATGAACATTTTGTCAATGAGGGGCAGACAATGTTCGATATTGCTCAGCTATACGGCGTTAAATTAGACAAATTACTGCTTCGCAACAACCTGCAGCCAGGTCAGGAACCGGCTATCAGCGAAAAAATATACCTGAAATCGAAACGCAAATCCGGCGATGTTCCCCGGCTACGCGATATTGCCAACGACCCGTTGCCTGCCCAACCCGGTGTGATTCCCACAGCGCCCAATGCGCCTGCGCCCGGCACTATGACACCTGACGATGGCGAATTACTCCCCGAAATCGGCGGAAATGATCCTCTTCCTGGTCAGCCGACTACGACTGTTCCGCCCGTTACACCTCCCGTAAAACCTTCGCCGCCGCCTGCCACCAGCGGCACTACTTATCCGCCCGATCCGGTTCCGGGCGGTGCCTGGACGCCCACCACACAGCCGTCAACCCCTTCAACCCCCAATTATCCGGATCCAAACGTGCCCACCACACCGGTACCCGACGGATACCACCAGGTCGTGAAAGGCGATACGATGTATAATATTTCCAGGCGCTACAACCTCACGGTCACGCGCCTCAAACAGATCAATAACCTGACAAGCGATGCTATTCAAATCGGCCAGCGCCTGCGGATACGATGATGATTTGAAGGTTTGATGGTTTGAAAGGTTTGATGGTTTGAGGTGGTAATCTAATCTTTAAGTTACCACCTCAAACCATCAAACCACTCAAACCATCAAACCTTCAAGCCTTCCAACCCATCCATCTACCCTACCAACATGCCCGACCATTCCATCCCCCCCATCGACCCCGATCTGGCCCGCCTGGACGCGCTCGCCAAACTGCTCGACAACCAATTTGTCATTCCCGGCACAAATTTCCGTTTCGGATTAGACGGATTGGTCGGCCTGATACCCTATGTGGGCGACATGGCGGGATTTGTCGTATCCGGCTTCTTGTTCCGCACCATGATAAAGCGCGGCGCCGGGCCGATGCTCATGCTTCAGATGATGGGAAATATGGTGCTCGATGCCCTGGTCGGTATTATCCCTATTTTCGGCGACCTGTTCGATTTCGGCTTCAAAGCCAATCGCCGCAATGTCAATCTGCTGCGGGAATATTATGCCTCCGGCGAGCAACGCCCCAGTGCCAAAGGCTCGATGTTATTGCTCGGCATATTATTTTTCATCCTGTTTATCGGCCTGATCTGGGGTGTCTGGAAAATAGCGGCCTTGTTGGTCGGCTGGGTATGGGGTCTTTTTTAACACAACCCGATTTTTTTCTTGTTTTTACACCCGGTTTTCATCAGGTTCATATCCAGTGTTTGTACCAGCCATTGTTTAAAATGCCCTCGTTTTGCCGAATTTCATCCGCTGAATTCGGTCATTTATCCAACTATTTTC
>JAYSZC010000423.1:0-4274 GCA_043738235.1 Lewinellaceae bacterium
GGCTAAAATAACCGCTGAGTTCGCCGAATCAGTCGCCAACATGGAAGCGCGGCAACAACGGGCGCAACTGCCCAAAAGCCGCAAACAGGTGCAGCAACTCAAAAACATACTGTATCCGCCCGCACCGGCGCCGGACAAAGAAAAAGTAACCAAAGACAAACCCGAAGAACCGCCGGTCGTTGTCGCTGCTGAAAAACCTGTTGTCATTACGGAGACACCCGCTCCGACGGATAGCAGCGCCGCCGCCCAGAACCCGGCAGAGGCGAGCGAAAAAAAGCGCAACAAAGCAAAAACGGCGCAGCAGCCATCCAAAACCGTTTTTAAAACCTATTCCATAGCAGAAGATGTCATCATCAATCCGCCGACACCGCCTTGCGTGCTGGCTTCCAATATCCGCGATGAATTCTCCGGCGAAGTACGCCGAGAAATGCAGCCAAGCGAACTTTTCCAACACACCAACCAGGCACTCCGCAAAATATATACCGACAAAGCGCATACCATTGGAGCAGTTTCTCTGCTGAGTATCGGACTCAATGCTGCTTTGCGCCTGAACCTTCGCGTCCATGATCCCAATGTCCGCAGAACGCAGGGAAGTTTGCAAAAAGGCGGCGTGGCCATCCTTCGGTTTATGGATGGCAGCACCCTTACGCTGTACAACCAGCGATCCGACGAAGGTGAAATGCTGCCGGAAGGCCAGGCCGTGATCTTTCAGGCTCAATTTTCAATCGACCGCAGCCTGATCAAAAAAATACGCAATACGGAACTTGATAAAATCCGCCTTGCCTGGACGAACGGTTACGAAGATTACGATGTGCAGCAGGTAGATGTATTGATGCGGCAGGCGAAGTGCCTGTTTGAATGAAAGAGGGTTTGATGGTTTGAAAGGTCAAACTATCAAACCTCCTCAAATCCTACTTTATGATTCAGCAGAACACCGCTCTCCTACCCTACAATACATTTGGTTTAGCAGCACGGGCAGCCCATTTTACGGAAGTATTCAGCGTCCGGGAATTACAATTGGCATTACAATCCGGCATAGAGCCGGTTATGATTCTGGGCGGCGGCAGTAATATGCTGCTCACGCAGGATGTGCCCGGATTGGTTATCAAAAATGCCATCGGAGGCATGGAACTTGTACGAACTACGGGCAATACCGTATTTATAAAAGTAGGCGGCGGGGTTGTCTGGCACGATTTCGTGTGCTGGGCAGTCGAAAAGGGCTACGGCGGTATTGAAAACCTGAGCCTGATTCCCGGCACCGTGGGTGCTGCGCCCGTTCAAAATATCGGCGCTTACGGCGTAGAATTAAAAGATGTTTTTGTGGAATTAGAGGCAGTTGAACTGGCGAGCGGGCGCCAGAAGGTTTTTAACCATGCCGACTGCCGGTTCGGGTACCGCGACAGTATTTTCAAACACGAAAATAAAGGAAAATTCTGCATTACCACAGTCACTTTTGCCCTCACACAACAAGCTCATCAACTAGATCTTTCTTACGGCGATATTCAAAAAATGCTGGAGGTAGACGGCGTCACACATCCTACAATTGGCGATGTAAGCAGGGCCGTTATTCAAATTCGCAGCAGCAAATTGCCCGATCCCGCCGTTATTGGCAACTGTGGCTCTTTTTTTAAAAACCCCGAAACAGACCGCGCAGTATTGGAAAAAATCCGCCTGAGCCATCCGCAGGTCGTATCGTATAACCTGCCTGACGGGCGGGTAAAAATCCCCGCCGGCTGGCTGATAGAACAATGTGGCTGGAAAGGAAAACGGGTGGGCAATACAGGTTGTTATGAAAAACAGGCCCTTGTTTTGGTAAATTACGGAGGCGCCACCGGGACGGAAGTTAAAAACCTGGCCTATGCCATTATTGATTCGGTGGAAAAAACATTTGGGATACGGCTGGAGCCGGAGGTGAATATTTTATAGGGATGGGGAATGAGGGATGAGGAATGAGGCGTCTGGTATTCCTTTTGCTTTTGTCGCGCATCAATAAGTAAACACCCATCATGCCCATCACGAAAATCCTATAAATCAGGGTAAAAAATCAAGGTAAGGAATCAGGGTAAAAAAAATCGTCCAGTCTTTTCGACTGGACGATTAAAACATAACCATGAAAACAATTAACCAATCAAATGTATTTTTTTACCCTTTCTAATATTATACTTTGGAAAAATCGTGCCAAAATTGAAATGTGGTGATTATTTTTCAGTCGACCGGGTGACAAGCAACAATTTTAGAGGTAATTTGAAGAATTCATGCTTCATTTCCTTTTCATTTTCAAGGAGTTAGCGAACAATGCCCGAAATACTCCACCGTATTTTTTTTTTGTTTCCTTGAATTCCTGTCCCTGCGGTGTAATTTTGCAGCACCCAACCTTTTTCTACACTCACAATTTACAAGATGGATAAAATGATCGCCCGCTTTCCCGCGCAGCTGGAAGAAGCACTCAACATTGCTGAAAAGGTTCAGTTAAAAAAGCATACCGCCCCCTTCCGTTCCATTTTTATCTCAGGACTTGGAGGCAGCGGCATCGGCGGCGGTTTCGTACAGGATTTCGTACGCAGCACCTGCAAATTACCCGTGGTTGTCAGCAAAGGTTACCACGCGCCGGCCTGGGTGAATAAACACACCCTCGCGATCTGTTCTTCTTACAGCGGCAATACCGAAGAAACCCTCAGCACCTTTGGGCAACTGCTTGGTACCGGCGCCAAAATCGTTTGTATCGCTTCCGGCGGGAAACTGATAGCGCTCGCAAAAGAGCATGGACTCGATTATGTGCAGGTGCCCACAGGCTGGAGCAGCCCGCGCGCCTGCATGGGTTATTCCATCGTGGCGCAACTCGGCGTGCTGCGCGCTGCCAAACTGATTCCCGGCAAACTGTTCAACAACGTGGCTACTGCACAAAAACTATTGGTGAAAGACCAGGCCGCCATCCAGAAATCGGCCCGCAAAATCGCGGGATTCCTGTTTGGTAAAACACCAGTTATTTACGTTGCCGATCAAATGGAAGCCGTTGCTGTGCGCTGGCGCCAGCAGGTCAACGAAAACGCCAAAATGCTGGCCTGGCACCATGCCATCCCCGAAATGAACCACAACGAACTCGTCGGCTGGCGCGACCAGCGCCCCGATGTGGCCGTTATCTGGCTCCGCAACCGCGACGATTTTCAGCGCACTTCCGTTCGGACGGATATTAACAAAGACATTGTGGAACACTACACCCAGACCAGTATTGAAGTATGGTCAAAAGGTAAATCACTGATAGAGAAAGAATTCTACCTCGTTCATCTCGGCGACTGGGTATCCCTGTATCTGGCCGAACTCCGCCAGGTGGATCCTACTGAAATCAAAGTCATCGACTTTTTGAAAGCGGAACTGGCAAAAGTTTAATTTAAAAGTTATGATTCAATTCGATTATTCCTCATCCGCTTCTTTCATTTCCGGGCACGAATTGGCAGCTATGGAGCCGCAGGTGGCCGGCGCTGCCAAATTGCTGGAAAGCCGGCAAGGGCCGGGCAATGAGTTTCTGGGCTGGCTGGATCTGCCCCTGAAATACGACCGCTCAGAATTCAAACGCATCAAATCTGCCGCAAAAAGAATCCAGAAGCAAAGCGAAGTGCTGGTGGTGATCGGCATAGGCGGTTCTTACCTCGGTTCAAAAGCCGCTATCGAGTTTTGTGGGCATAGTTTTTACAATAATTTGCCCAAAAAAGCGCGGCGAACGCCGGAAGTTTATTTTGCAGGAACCAATATTTCCGGCACCTATCTCACTCATTTATTGGAAGTGATCGGCAACCGCGACTTCTCGGTTAATGTTATTTCCAAATCGGGCACCACTACCGAGCCGGCCATTGCATTCCGTATTTTTAAACAAAAACTGGAAGAAAAATACGGCAAAGCCGGCGCGCGCGAACGTATTTATGCGACCACCGACAAAGCGAAAGGTGCTTTAAAAACGCTTGCCACGCAGGAAGGATATGAAACTTTTGTGGTGCCGGATGATGTGGGTGGCCGGTTTTCGGTGCTGACGGCGGTCGGTTTGCTGCCTATTGCAGTAGCCGGTATCCATATCGACGATATGATGCGCGGAGCGGCAGACGGGGTGAAAGCGTATAAAAAGCCGTTTGCAGAAAATGATTGCTATCAGTATGCCGCCGTGCGCAACATCCTGCACCGCAAAGGGAAAGACATCGAACTGTTGGTCAACTATGAGCCGCGCTGCCACTACATCGCCGAATGGTGGAAACAATTGTACGGCGAAAGCGAGGGCAAAGACG
>JAYSZC010000424.1:0-4272 GCA_043738235.1 Lewinellaceae bacterium
TAATCAAGCATTTACAAAGAATTTAATCTATTTTGCAGCACTTTCTAATGTAAGACAATTGTGTAACAGTGGGAGGTCAGAGCTGGTTAGCAAAGGGGCAGCGCCCCGGTAATATTTGTAGCATTTTCCAGTTAACCCGGGAATAGAGGGGCAGCGCCCCGATAATATGAACGGGGCGCTGCCCCTCCAACCATATTCATCACTTCATTCTACAAATATCATCGGGGCGCTGCCCCTTTTGTTAGCCGGTTCCGGATGAGATGCCTCTCGTAAATGTCTTACATTAGAAAATGCTGTCTAAACTAATGTTGCACACCTACTTATACTCAAATACTCAAATACGCGCATCCTCAGATACTTCGCAATATTCCTGTTTCCCCGTTTTCTTATATCTCGTTTACCAAACCATAAACTCAAATGAATCATGGATATTAAAGCGCGTGTTCTTGAACTGATTGAAACCGATCAGTTAAGTGAAGCGATAAATGTATTATTAAAATATGCTGAGATATTGGATTACAGGGAAGAAGCGTTGGTTATTTCTGATCAGTTTCGTAGTCTTTTGAAGAATTATAATCTGGGGCTTATTGACACCTCAGATTACAATTTAGCACGAAAAAATATCTCAGAGAAGATGCTTACTCTTGCAGATATTATGGATCGCAGAGTACAAGAATTGCCTTCTATGGCGCCGCCGCCGGAAAGCGAACCCCCGATTGATCAAGGTCTGGAAGGCCTCGAAGGTCTCGAATCCGAAGAAAAAGAAGCCCTGCCACCCGACCAACGCATCGTCAACACCGGTTTTTCCCCAAAAGACACGCCACAGTTCCCTTCCCCCGGCGATGTTACGTTGGTGGCCCGACAATCCTACTTTTTCTGGCTGGAGGTCGGCGAATTGCTGAAGGATACGATAGAAGTCCGGCCCGCTTCGTTACCAACAGAGCACCTGCCCGACGAAGCAGAGCTGGAAGTTGCCTTGTACGCCATGGGCGACGGGTTTCAGATCGAAGAAGCGGCATCCATCGGAAAACTAAAAATCAATAAAAACGGTACCGTCACTGCATCTCAACAGCCGATGCAGCCTTTTCAATTGGCAGTATCGGCTGAAATGGCTGAAAAACGCCTGTTTTTCCCGGTACAAACTGCTGCGAAAGAAGGAAGAGGTCTTCTAAAGTGCAATATTTACTGCCAGGGTATTCTGGTACAATCGCGGGAAGTCCGGGCTGAAATCGCCGCCCAGACCAAACCCCTGATTGCAGCCCTGACTTCGGAACTGCAATATTCCCTGTCGTCTACCCTTACCGCGAAACAACTGAACGCCTACCGGGAGCACAAACTCAGTGTTTTATTGAGTGAAAGCGACCAGGAAAGCCACAGTTTGCAGATTTTCGGCAGCCACCAATACAAAAAAGACGCTTCATTCGATGAAGGCACGATCTCCAATACGCTCCAGGAAATTCGCGGAGGTTTGCGATTGGCGGCCTGGGGAAAAGAAACGGAATATCAAAACGAACCCTATTTATACGAGTCGAAAGCCAAAAACCTCGACCAACTGTCCGCCCATCTTTTTATGCTCGCCAAACGCGGTTATAACTTTTATGACGCCCTGGTGAACAGTTTTGCCGGGCCGGGCCGGGCTGCCCGAAAAACATTGGAAGAACTGATGCGCGAACCGGGTTACGTACAATTGGTGCTGCAAAAAGGCGCCCGACAGGTGTTGCCGTTGGCGGCATTGTACGATCATCCGCTGGATGCGGGCGTTCCTTCCGTAAAATCATATCGTTTGTGCGATCATTTCCGTACGGCCCTGGAGCAAAACCAGCCGCTGGCTGAATGCTCCTGTTTTCAGGGAAATTGCCCCAACCGGGAAGACCGGTATGTGGTTTGCCCGAGCGGCTTCTGGGGATACCGGCATTACCTGGGAATGCCACATTCGGTTAAAGACAGCCCATTTGCACCTGCGGAAATTTTTTATTCCGATAAACCCGAAGTCGCCGTAGCAACCTGGACGGACGTCGATTTTAAATACCGGGTAAATCACATCAACAACCTGAAAGCCTGGGACAATATCAACTGGAAGTTTGCCGAAGACCGGAAATCAACGATTAACTTGTTGAAAAACAAGCAATTGAGCATAGTCTACTTTTATTGTCACGGCGGCATGAGCAATTCATTCCCATACCTGCTTGTTGGAAAAGACCGGAGCGAACTGATTGTGCCCAGCCTTATCCGAAGCGAAGATATTTTCTGGGAAGATTCACATCCCCTGGTTTTTATCAACGGCTGCCACACGACCTCCCTGTCTCCCGAACAAACCCTGAATTTTGTCAGCGCATTTGTTGAAAATGCTCTTTGCGCCGGCGTTATCGGGACGGAGATTACCATTTTCGAACAACTCGCCGTCGACTTTTCAATGGCATTTTTCAAGCGGTTTACGAATAACATGCCCGTAGGTAAGGCGATCCGGGATGCCCGCCTGGACATATTGCAACAGTACAATCCGCTGGGGCTGGTTTATATTCCTTTTGTGATCAGCGGCTTGCAGTTGGTGAAGAAATAGAAATACTCTTGTACTTTTGCGCCTTCTACGCAAACTTACTTTCCATGTCCATCTCCAACCTGCGGCTTCGTTCCGCACTGATTTCCGTTTATTCCAAAGACGGCCTCGAACCACTTATTCGCCGCTTACATGCACTGGGTGTGCAGTTGTACAGCACCGGCGGCACCCAAACATATATCCAGAAACTTGACATCCCGGTAACGGGAGTAGAAACGCTGACCGGCTACCCGAGTATCCTCGACGGACGGGTCAAAACCCTGCACCCTGCCGTATTCGGCGGACTGCTGGCGCGCCGCGAACCGGAGCACCTGGCGCAACTCAAAGAATACAATATCCCTGAAATCGACTGTGTCATCGTGGATTTGTACCCTTTTGAAGACACCGTAGCCAAAACCAACGACGAAAAGGAAATTATCGAAAAAATCGACATCGGCGGGGTGTCGCTCATCCGAGCAGCCGCCAAAAACTGGCAGGATGTGGCCGTGGTAGCCAGTAAAGAAGAATACAAGTTATTCCTCGACCTGCTGGATGAACAGGAGGGGGAATTGACAGGTGACGACCGCCGCGAACTGGCGCGCCGGGCTTTTAAAGTGACTTCCAACTACGACATTGCTATTTTTAACTGGTTCAACGAAGGCACCACGGACATTGCTTTCAAATACTCCATCCACCGCTCCGACATCCTGCGCTACGGCGAAAACCCGCACCAGAGCGGCGTGTTTTTTGGCGATTTTGAAAAAGTGTTCGACAAACTGAACGGCAAAGCCATTTCCTACAACAACCTTGTCGACATCGACGCGGCGGTGCAACTGATGCGCGAATTTCAGGTCGGAAAACCCTGTTTTGCCATTCTGAAACACACCAATGCCTGCGGCGTCGCCCGTCGCCACACCCTGCTGGAAGCCTGGCAGGCAGCATTGGCCTGCGATTCCACCTCGGCTTTCGGCGGCATTTTTATCTGCAATACGACGGTCGACCTGGCCACGGCACAGGAGATCAATAAATTGTTTTACGAAGTTTTGATCGCGCCCGATTTCGCGCCCGATGCGCTGGAATTGCTGAAAAAGAAAGAACAGCGTATTTTATTGAAAATCAAAAGTTACGAAAGCCAGAAACGCTCTTTCCGCAGCCTGCTCAACGGCGTGGTGGAACAGGATACCGACCTGAAAACAGAAACCGAAGCCGACCTGAAACCGGTTACCGAGCGCATTCCAACCCCCAAGGAAGTCGGCGAACTGATTTTCGCGGCCAAATGCGCCAAACACCTGAAATCGAATGCCATCGCCTTGGTCAAAGAGCGCCAGTTGATCGGTATGGGTTGCGGTCAGCCGAGCCGGGTCGATGCCCTGCGCCAGGCGATTGCCAAAGCCCAATCGTTCGGATTCGATCTGAACGGGGCCGTTATGGCCTCCGATGCGTTTTTCCCTTTCCCCGATTGTGTGGAAATCGCGCATGAAGTGGGTATTACGGCGGTGATCCAGCCGGGCGGTTCCATGAAAGACCAGGATACGGTCGATGCCTGCAATAAATTCGGGATGGCGATGGTGATGACGGGTTTCCGGCATTTCCGGCATTGATTTGGATTAAAAAGCACACGGATTGAGCGGATTGGACACGGATTTTTTCCCTCGTAGAGTCAATGGGGACGAAGGATTTAACGGATTTGGCGGATGAACGCGGATTTTCCCGCTTTAGAGTTGACCTGCTTTTTT
>JAYSZC010000425.1:0-11548 GCA_043738235.1 Lewinellaceae bacterium
ACAGCGCTGTTTTGAAACGCGCCGCCGTTCAAACTGTACTGATACGGCGAAGTGCCGCCCGAAGCCGAGGCTGTTATGCTGCCGTTGTTTTGACCGCAGACAGGGTTTGTCTGGCTTGTGATGCTTACACTGGGGAAAGAAACCGTAATTGGAATAGTTTGATTAAACGAGGTAAAACATTCGTCGTCATCATCGTCATTTTCCACAACGAAGGATAGGGTGGCGGTAGTAGATGTCATAACGGCATGTCCGACAGTATGCCCATTTACGATTGCCGCGAGGACAAAAGAATTGCCACCAATACTATATGTTACATCAAATCCTTCCATATTAACATCGTCTGGCAAATTAAAGGTAATAAACACAGTAGCGCCTGCACATATAGGCCCTGAACTGGAAATACTAGCTATGAGCGGCGGATCGCAAGGATCAAGTTGCGCAAATAGAGAACTGGTATGCAAAAATGCCAACAGGCAAATGAGTATGCGCAATCGGATCATCGTCCAGAGATATTAATTGTAACTGAACCCGTTTTAGCATTCAGGATATTACCGTCCGGCGCGGCCACCACAATCAGATGATAGGTGCCTGACAATATATCGGCGGGCAAAAGAACTGTCTCGGCCAGGGGCGCCTTTATATTAGCAGGAAAACCACTGTACACCTTGTATGTCAATAATATATCACCAAAATCCCACATAGTATCCGAAGAAAGATAAATCCTGATATCAGTACGCGGAGTTGGTTCATCAAATATATTTTGCAGCCCTATAAAAAGTCGGGCAGCAGCTCCAGTCGCGTAAGTAGAAGTATCTGTAGCGACATCAGACACCAGCACGAAAATTTGTTTGCCTGCAGCGTATTTATCCGGTGTGAGGGAACTCAAAGATTCATCATTTACTACTTTGTCATCTTTTTTTAAAAACCCTTTGTCAAAACGACTCAAAGGCGTACTTGTTTTCCCGTCCGATCCGAGTACTGCATAAAAATAATCCCGCCCTTTTTCTGCACTGTAATCGCAAAACCAGGTACTTTTTTGCCAGGTTTTGGTTAGTTCCTGCATGGAAGCCCCAGAAGGTGACAAGGCGCGAAACAGGCGAAAATCACGTGTATGATCAAATGACTCCCAGCGTATCAGCACAAATTTGTCATACACGCCATCACTGGCGTGTATGCTGGATATCATATAGGATTTGTCCGAATCCATTCTGACACCCACTTGTACAGGCGATGTTTGTGCAAATAATTGCAAGGAAAAAAACGGAAGCAAGAAAAAGAGGGTTGTACGCATATAGTTTTGCCTTAAAAAATTTAGGTAAGTAACAACTTACCTATATCGTACTCGTTCAGGATTGTTACTGGAAATAATTTTTTTCCGGTAACAAATTTATCCCATCGCGATATACTTGCGAAACCGTTAAAGACACAACACTTGAATGGCTAGCCGGGTTTAACAGCAATCTTCTGCCATGTAAACGCATATCATGCAATATAGTGCTACACAAATAAAAGATGGTTTGTTCAAAAACGACCCTGAAATTTTCCGTTACCTCTATCGTACTTACGGTAGCTTGGTGGTGGGCTATGTCAGAAAAAACAAAGGCAGTGAATTGGATGCCCGGGAAATGGTACATACGGTGCTGCTTGAACTTTGGAATTCGGTGCGGGAGGGGCGTTACCAGGAAGACGGTAAACTCGATCGCTATATTTATATGCTGACCTCAAATACCTGGCGCGACGAGTTGCGCCGCCGAAAAGTCAGGCGTACTGACGAACTTCATCCAGAGCGTTTAGTTCTGATTGACGACAGTCCTCTTTCCGTAGCAGCCGCTATTGTTAAAGACCAACGTATCGAAGCGATTCACTATTGCCTTCAGCAACTTGAATCGCCTTGTGATGACATCATCCGGCTGTATCATTTGCAGGAGGTAAATTTGCAAGAGGTAGCCGTCCAATTGAATTACGATTACAACAACCTTCGCAAACGCATTTTTGACTGCCGAAAAAAACTCAAAAAACTCGTGGATACTTTTTTACAACAACCCGCCGCTTCATCTACATTCTGATTCATGGAAAATATCAATTATCCCCTGCAAGAAAACATTCACTCGCTCATCAACGGCGAATTGAACCTGACTGCCCGGCAGGCCTTGCTCGAACAGGCAAAAACTGAACCGGAAGTTGCCGACGAACTGGCTTTCAGCCAAAGTCTGGCCCGCGCCCTGCGCTTTCGCGATACCTTAGCCGCAAGCGTCCTACTGAGTGCCGTCATGGTCGAAGAAGGATTCCCGCCCCCATCCGCACCTGCTGCTTCCGGTGGGCGGAAATGGTGGACATGGCTGAGCGGGGCCACGCTTTTGATCCTGTTTTGCACGAGCGCTTTTTTTCTGGCAGAAAACGCGGGCTTTTTCTCCTCCGAGTCCCAAAAACTATCTCGCGCCAACGTTCAGGCGCTCGAAAACGTACTTTTTTTGCCGAAAGACGGACAAGGCCTCCGCGAATTACAAGCAGGCATGGTCGCTTATGATGCGCAGCAGTATGCCGTGGCAGCTCGCTCGCTCGACGTTTACGTTAATCGCCGACCCGACAACGCAGCACGGGTGTATCTCGGTGTGGCACTCATACTTTCCAGTCAGGCAGCCGATGCCATAGCGCCGCTGTCCTTAGCCGCCCAATCGCAGGAGCCGCCCATCCAGGAATCCGCTTTATGGTATCTGGCCCTGGCATACCTGGAAAATGATCGCCCGGACGATGCCCGGCAAACACTGGAATCCATTCCTTCTGATGGTCTTTATGGGTTGCAGGCGCAGGAATTATTGAAAAAATTGAACTAGAATGTTCAGAATCACCTTGTTCATAGCACTGGTATTTGTTGCGCTGCCGGCCATCCGGGCGCAATCTACCGGCTTGTTGATTTCCGACGAGCGGTACAACACGCTTCCCTTGCTGCCTATCTACAGCGGAGTGAAGTATACGGAAGTACCGGTTAAAGTAAGCTTGAAAAAATACTGCCCCGTGCCTGGCGATCAGCGGCAGACCGGCGCCTGTGTCGGTTGGGCCGTAGGTTACGGCGCACTCACTATTCAACGGGCCATCGGAAGCAATACGACCGACCAGGCGCTCATCACCCAGCAGGCCAATTCGGCTGCCTTTCTGTATAATCAATTGCGGCTCAACAAAACCGATTGTGCAGAGGGCGCATTTCTGGAAGACGCCATGATCCTGCTCAAGGAGCGCGGTGATTGCTTAGAAAAAACATTCAACTACGAGCAATACGATTGCCATACCCAGCCCGCTGATATCCATATTGCAGAAGCCCGGCATTTCAAGGCACAGGATTTCGCCACGGTGTTTGCGCTGGACGAGGATCCAAAAAGTAAAATCGGAAAAGCCTGCAAGATATTGGCAACCCAAACGCCCTTAGTGGTCGGTATCGGTGTCACGAAAAGTTTTTTCGAGGTGCTGCCCGGTGCTGTGAGCTGGAATCCAACAAAAATCGAACCGCTTACCGGCTACCATGCCATGGTGCTGACGGGTTATAACAACGTGGAAAAATACTTCGAACTGCTCAACAGTTTCGGGCCTTCCTGGGGACAAAACGGATTTATTCGGGTCTCATTCGACGATTTCGAGCGCTTATGCAGGTATGCTTACGTCATAGTACCCCAAGCAAGCCCGATGGGGACCTCGTTGAAAAGTACAGCCCACCAGCAAATGTCCGGGCCGGCGTCCTTGCCCGAGGAACAACATTTTTTGAGCGGCGCATTTGTGTTTCGCCAACCGGCGGGTTTTGTGACCAATGAGGCGGAGGAAGAATTGATGTATTTTGAGGAAATAAAAACCCAGCGCGACAACGCAGCCTTGCCCGGTCTGTACACCACGGAACAGCCCACGTTCAAAGTGGGTGATGTTTTCCAACTCGTAGCGCGTGAAATTCCCCGGGGCCGTTACGTTTATGTCTTCAGTCAAAGTGCCGACGGAACGCTCAACCAACATTTTCCCCGAAAAAAAGACGCAGTCGCCACAGCGGGTTTTGTGTTGGAAAAAACAGTGGAAATCGTCATTCCGGGGGAAGAAAGCCTGTTGCAACTGCCTTTGCCAGGCGAAGACTATCTTTGTATCCTGTACAGTCATGCTCCGATTCCAGATTTTGAACACCGCCTGCGAAAAACGGGATCAAGCCCCGATTCATTTCCTCAAAAAATAAATGCCTCATTTGCAGATGTCCTCATAGAAGCGTCTAATATCCAGTTTTTACCCGATAAAATGTCCTTTACAGCCATTGCTGACCCTCCGGGTGGCCGTATTGCCGTAGCCCTGATGCTGCGGGTACGTGCGGAGTAAAACAAAAGCAATACCAAACCGACTTTCCGTGTACCGAACTATTCTATTTCATTCGATATGTATCCTCTGCTTTGCAGCCAATGCTGCCGGGCAGTCGCTTGATTTACCCAAAGCCCCCTTGCAGCAACGTATCATCGGCACTGGCGGCCACGATGAATTGCTGTCTTTTACGGTCAACTGGCGCGGCGATATTGCGGCCATCGGTAATACGGAACGAGGGAATCATGGAGGCCGGGACATCAGTTTTATAGCCTTCGATGCTCAATTAAACAAGATATTAGAACGGCAAATAGGTCGGAATGGCGATGACGGCGCCGGACAAATCGCCACCTTACCCGATGGGCGTTATCTCGTGGCCGGCTACTCGAGCAGCCCGGGCGGACGAGCTAAAGCACGGGCCAATTACTTGGGCAAACGAGATGGCTGGCTGCTGGTATTAAATGAGCGTGGCGAGACCGAACGCGAATTACTTCTCGGTACCGCCGAGGACGATGCTTTCGTCGCGGTTGAAGTCTGCCCCGACGGCAGCGTTTGGCTGGCCGGAAATTCCGGCGCACAGGCCTGGATTGTACGACTCAACGCAGCACTGGAAGTAGACTGGGAACGCCGGCTGCACTACCACCAGTTGCCGACCCATATTGCCGCAGCTACACGAATGCCCGAGGGCGATTTTTTTATAACTGGCGGAATCGAAGAACTCGATCGCAGGCATCTTTGGGTGGCAGGATTTGACCCGGCAGGGCAACAGATTATGGAAAAAATTTATCCCACCTCGCAGGCTGAAGCGGGTACCGGCATTACAACCCTGGATGCCAATACGCTGGCTATCATCGGCACGGTAAATGATCCCCGCAACCGTGAAAACGGTTTTGTCAGCATCCTCGACCGCACAGGTGTAATGCGCCAATACCTGCCGCTGGGCGGGCGGGAATACGACCGTCTGAACACGCTGACCCGTCTGATCAACGGACAACTCCTCGCAGGGGGAGGTAGCGCTTCCTTTGAGCGCGGCAGTCGCCGGATTTCTGCCTGGCTCAACCTGCTCGATACAGATGGTAAAATTATACAGGAAAACTTTTACGGCAGCAAATTGGACGACGAAGTAATGGCGCTGATGGAACACCCCGACGGACGCCTTTTTGCAATTGGAACAACTGCCCGACAAGTACTGAAATTGCGCCAAGGCTGGCTATTCCAACTGACTGAACGGTCCGAACGAAGTGCAAAAGCAGGTACATTGCTCATCGATTTAAAACAGGTAACCTATCCATCGAATCGCGCTTTTCTGCTACACAATGAACGTTCTTTTTTACCCTTTTCTATCAAAAACAAAGGAAAAAAAGGGCAGTGCAATCTCCGTGCGGTCATCACCGCAACCGATCCTGCTTCGGCGGCCTCCCTGCTTTTGCCAGGTAGCCGCTCCGTGTTGATACCAGGTATTGCTGCCGATGATAGCCTCTGCTGGGGCCTGCCGTTGCGGTTCGACCAAAACGTTCTTTCAGGACGTCATCAATTGCAGGTACAATTTTATCAAGATAAAACACCACTTGGCGCGCCACAAATATTTGAAGTAAACATCGGAAAAAACGAACAACCTCGTTTAGAAATTATCGTAAAAACCCCAGATAGCGGTTTTGTGGCAGGACGAGCAGGTTTCCTGCTTGTCGAAGTACGCAATACCGGAACCCAGTCGGCCAACGCGCTTACACTCAGTGCATCAGCCCTGACGGGCGCCCGCTTGCCCGCTTCCATCCTGCTCGGCGACCTACCCGCTGGTGGAACAATCCTTCATCAAATGCCACTTACACCGGAAAATATCGGTATAGACGCAATTCATTTGCATCTGCGTGTTGTAGACGGTAGTCTGCTGCACACGGCATCTGCCGAGTCGAAAATTACGGTCGCCGCACCACCGTCCGCTCCAGTTGCTCCTACGCAACCTGACTACACCGTAGCTGTGTGGGTTTATCCAAATCCCGATAATTTTGACCATACCGAGATTGTGTGGACACAAGAGGAGATCACCGTACAGGTAAAAATCGTTTCGAGCGGGCCCATCACGCGGCAACAATTTTGCTTAGAAATCAATGGCCGGCCCTGCGAGACAGGCGTTAAATTTGACGAGGTGCAAATCAAAGGCGACCGCATAAGCAAGACCTTTTCTCAAACCGTACGGCTCCGGGAAGGCGAAAATATACTTCGCGCCAATATCCAGACGCCAGGCGGCAGTACCGGCAGCGATCCGATCAAAATCATTTACACGCCCGCCAAACCCAACCTGCACATCCTGTCCATCGGCGTGCCTTCCGCTGATTTGAAATATACCAGTAAAGACGCAAACGATTTTGCCTCGGCATTGTCTGAAAGCCGGAATAGTGCATTTGGGAAAATCTTCATGGACACGCTGCTTACAGAAGAGCGTACGACTAAAACCGAAATCCTGAAAGCCCTGCGCCGCCTGCAATATCGCTATGCCGACTTACAAATTTTGCCGAAAGACCTGCTTGTCTTATTTGTATCGGGCCACGGGCTAGGGGCTTACGACGGTAGTTTCAGGCTCGCCGCCAGCGATTATGACGGACCTTTTATGCAAGAGACCAGCCTTGATTTTGAGCAGGAAATCGTCAATTACCTCCAAAGTTTGCCTTGCAGAAAGTTATTTTTTGTAGATGCCTGTCACAGTGGCGCCACCTTAGGCACCGGCTTGGCAGGCATTGCCACACGCAAAAATGGGCTGAACATGCTGGTGTCCTGCCAGTCAAACGAATACAGCTATGAAGATGACATCTGGAAAAATGGAGCGTTCACCAGCGCCATAGTACTTGGCATCCAAACTTTTGCAGCGCATCCGGCGTCGCTGGATCAAAATGCCGATTGGGCGCTTGATGTGAACGAGTTATTCAGTTTTATCAAAAGGGAAGTACCCATATTGGTGGATAAAAAGAAACCAAAACCTAAAACTACACAACGACCCAATCTCATTCTCGCAGAGCCGAGTCAGCCAGTGAAGCTGTTTGAAATGAAAAAAGGGTAGTTTAAATGATGAATGATGAGTGATAAACGATAAATGATGAATTCGGAAAACATAAAGCAAATTTTAACATCGCTTGGGCTGCTTTTATGGCCCTTTTTGGCACTGGCGCAGCAGTTGCCATACCAAACACAGTTTCGCCAGTTGTACGCCTACATCAACCCCGCTTCAGTTAATAGCGACTATTTCTTGTATGAATACAATGCCTCGGTAAATGCTTCGTACCGGCTGCAATGGGCGGAGCAGCCGCAAACGCCGCGTACGTTCCACCTGGCCGGCGAGTATATACATAATAGCGACAGACGCGACGAAGGCTTCAACCTGGCCGGAGGCGCCATGTTGCTCCGCGACCGTATAGGGCCACTTAGCCTGACGGGTGCATACGCCCGCGTCGCAAGCCTTTTCGCCCAGGATCCTTATTTTGGGGCCTTTTCAGCAGGATTCAGTGTAGGCGCTACACAATATCGGCTTCTCCACGACCGCATCGTATGGGAAACCTGGGATGACCCTGATATTCCACTCGACGACATATCTACCACGCAGCCTGAAATCGGTGTGGGTGTTTACTATTTTAAACAGCTGCGAAAAGGCCGGCTGCGGGGCGATAACTTTTATGCGGGACTTTCTGTGCCGCAGCTCTGGGCAGCGAATGTAGAAGTATCCAGTTTGAGTAATCAGGTACCAATCACGCGCGTTCCTCACCTGTACCTGACCGGGGGCTGGTACCATTTTTTCAATGAAGATAGTTTTTTGGAAATTGGCGTTTGGTCAAAATATACAAGAGGTGCACGGCCTAATGTACACCTCACCGGTAGATTTCAGCCGGTTCGCACCTTGTGGGTGGGCGGTGGTTTCAATCCCAATGGGCTGGTCCATTTAGAAACGGGCTTCAACCTGCCCGGTTTCATCGACGAAGAAGGTAGCCTGAAAATTGGGTATGCTTTCGATTACAATATTTCGGCTTTCGATTTGCCTTTTGGCGCCTCGCACGAACTGCACATCTCTTATCTATTGGATACCAAAAAGCGGTAATACTTCTGCGAAAAAAACCACTGCCTTGCGCTCATTTGCCAAGACAGTGGTTTGGATGAAAGGTATGACGTCTACTTTACGCTCGCTTTACCTGCCGGACATCCGACCAAACAATTTCGTTGGATACATTTTCTTCTTCTTTTACAACAAGGTTGATCGCTTGGGCGCTCAGCAAATCGGCCAACCGAAATACTGGCGTTTCAATGCGGCCTTGCAATTCCCGAATCAGCAATTCGCTGGCCGTGAATAAGCCCGTTACGGCAAAAGGTTTGATACTCCAGGCTTCCAAGATTTGTAGTCCTGACAAAACGCCAAGGCTATCTCCGCTTGAAAAAAGTGTGGCGTGGACAGTGGAGCGGAAACTAGGGTCATCGAGCAGCATCGCCGTTTCACGTTGTAGCAGACCATCTGCAATTTCCATTACAATGTATTCAGCCCGGCCTTTTTCACAGGCAACGTTGACCAACGACTGGTATAAATTCAGCAGTGTTTCGCGGTCGAGCAGGTAGGTGGAAGGGAAGCCGAAATCAGAGAAATCCGCAGCGAAATGTGCGCCCCGGTCGAGATTGAGCGCTGCATCTTTTGGGAAAGTGGTGCCGGTTAGTTTGAGATAGGCTACCCGCTTGCCCGCCGCGCGAAGACCGCCGCAAAGCCATGCTGCCGAGGTCGTTTTGCCGCTGTCCATCGAAGTGCCTACCGAGAGAATCACTTTAGCCTGGATATTAAAAGGATTGAATTCCTTCAGCGCTTCGTGTCGAATTGTATTCAGCACTTCAGCATTGCTACCGGTAGCATAGCCTACCAATTCGAGTTGGGCGGGTATTGTTTTGAACGTTGCATTTTCACTCGTGAGGAGTCCGGCTACGCCTCCTCTACCAAGGAGTTGGCATTCCGTCACCGGTGTTTCCGGCACATAACCTTCGTACTGATTGGTGGCATAGCGGCTACCGAAGGCCAGCATAACCAGATCGCCCTCAAAGAGGTGGCTAGCGCGTTTCTGTATATCCATTATGTAGCCGCCATTGGCTAGCAGTACACGGAAAATACCTACATCGCCCATTTTTGGCGTATAGGTGCTTGCCAATACGGTGTCAAGATTGAAATCCAAAATGTGTTGGCAAGTGAGCGCTTTTTTAATACTGTATTGCATCGTGAAAGAATTTTATTGTGAATGGTTATGACAGTATATCGCGCAGGGAAAATCATGTTACCAAATTTGTTCTACATTAATTTCCGGTCTGTCTAAAACGCTTTCCGTGCCATTCATCCAACCTATCGATGCCAATAATTCCGGTTGCGCAGTAAGTAATAAAACACCCCTGCCGGCCCGGAATTTATCTAAAATACCCGCCAGTATTTTTGCCGCAGCAAGATCCAGTCCGGCAAACGGCTCGTCGAGTACCAGAAAAGGTTTGCCTGTCAGCACAGCGCGCAGACATTTCAACAACCGATGCTGCCCCGCAGAAAGAACAGACGAATGTGTAGCCATTTTTTGGTGTAAATCAAGATTTTGTAAGGATGGAAAGTGTGCTTGCCAATGCCGGAACGTTTCTTCCGTTTCCGCCAATGCGCCAACCTGACTGCTGTTACTCAGCGCGTCGAGTAGCGTACTGCCGATGAGTGGAAAAGCATCTGATACAAAAGCAATTTGCCGGCGCAAGCTATGATTAGTAAAGATTTCAGCCGCTTGGCCGCCCCATTCGATCGTACCCGCAGTAGGGTGGTACAATCCAGCCAGCAGTTTGACGAGCAGCGTTTTGCCGCCCCCCATTCCGATATGCAGGCAAAGCGTTTCACCCACAGATAATTGAAAAGAAATAGGATGCAATAGTGTTTTTCCTTCAAGACAAAAACCAACACCCCGCAGCAGCAGGGTACGCGCATGCTTTTTTTCCAGCACCGTATTACCTTGTGTTGCAACGGGCGAAAGCGCCAGCAAGTCTATTTTTTCAAGTGAAAGCAGCCCCTTTTTCCAAAGCAACCCTATCTTGAGAAGACGTGAAAACGGGCTTCTCCACGATATCAGTACCAACACAGCCATAAACAGTGCCGCACCGGGCAGCCCCCGTTGCCACCCAAAAACCAGTACGGATAGTAGTAGAAACTGTACAAAAAACAGGGGTAAAGCATCTGATAGGGAGGCCAGACGATGGTAACGATGACCGAGTAGGCGCACTTTTTCAGCCTTTCGGCTAAAACGTTGCACTGTTCGGTTATTTCGATTGAGCGCCTGAATGCCTGATAAATGCAGCAAAGTAGTGTTTACATAAGCGAGCAGGCCCGCTTTCTTGCTGCGTCGCTGTTCTTCTATTTTCCTTAAAGGATGGTTGATTTGCAGCGTCAGAAACCACCCAAATGCTGCCATTCCGCCCACCAACAATGCCAGCTGGCCGTCGAGCCAGGCAATGATGCCTAAACCCATCAGCAATAAAGTCAGGTCGGCAGCAGATTGAAAGACTCCGCGTGATAGCAAGCGTTGTATGCTGCCAAGGTCGCCGCTGAACCTAAGCAGGCTTCTTCCCGGCTCCCGGGATTCGTGGTAACGCAAATCGGCACGAAGGTGCTGTCCAAAGGCTACACTGCGCAGGTGGTGGGCAAAATCTTCTGATAATGTATTGCGCAGCCGCAAACGGGCGTAGTCAAGCAAAAATTTGAACGCCATAATGCTGAAGAGCCAGATAAACAGAGCCGCTGTGTTGACAGGTGTAATTCCCAGCAGACTGCCCCGCAAAGACTGAAAACCGAACAAGGTAGCAACGGCCTGTGCCAGCAAGAGCGACTGAGCGATCACACATACGTTAGCCAGCAGATCAAGCGTACATGCGAGCGTGGCTGCCCGCCATCGGGCAAACAAAAAGACAAACAGCAGGCGACGCCCACTGACAGAAAAAAATGAATGCATCCTTTTTAAGTATTAAACGTTCAATCGTATATCGCAACCCTACTTAAAAGTTACTGTAATGGAAAAAGTCTATTTCAAGGTTTTCCGTCTACTTTAGAAAAAAAAATAACAGAAACAGGTTAAAAAACTTAACTTTGCGCCCGAAAAATGGTTTAGGGTTAAGAACTAATCCGCAACAGTCCTGCTCGGTAACAGCTGGTTGTTTTACCAGCCTTTCATCATTCCTTGCACACACAAGT